>JBJKPJ010000099.1:0-2162 GCA_046706605.1 Bathyarchaeia archaeon
TCGATGTCAATGCTGCTATCGGCGAGGGCTAATTCACGGGTTTGGTCAAGAATCTTGCCGCCATCCATAAATTTCTGAACATTAACGCGGTGTTTTCCACGGACAAGTAAACTTCGGAAACCTACAATTTCATCCATTGATTTCCCAAACCACTGCTCTGGCAGATCGTAGATGCTGGTGTCTTCGTGGACTGGCGGTACAAGGGGACCCGCGTAGACGTTAGGGTAGCCGATTCTGCCGATGAAAACGCTGGGCGGCGACATGCCATCGATGTCTTCAGATGCCATTAGTGGAACGCTTTTAAGGAAGTAGTTGACTTTGACCATTATTGGGCAGCGGGTTTTGCCACAGAGAAATCTTGCGCCTTTGCAGAGGATACAGAGGCTGTCGTTTCTGGTGCGAGTGGTGATTTGTTGCTGATCGATGGTGCTGCGGCTCACTTTGTTTATTAGTTCAACTAGCCAGTTGTCGGGTTTTAGTTGGGGCGGCGTGTTTTGAGTCAGCGTCATGTATATTTGATTATTCTTGGTGGCGTTGATATTCTTTTTTGGCACAAAAATGATTATTTTGCCTGTTTTTTGAGTTAGTGTATATCTCGGTTTTTGATGTATGTGGCATAGTGGAAGAAAGACAGAATATACACACCGCAACACTTTTGATACATACAGTTGCAGCCTTAGCAGTCAGTGAGGAACAACTCAGTCAACATCAAAGCAGCCGATAACACACTGCTTGTCTCGACAAGCTCCTCTGAGGCGTCAACTCATCATTTGGCCGCAAAGATACATAGACTTATCCGACCCATCAACACGACCTAATAGTATTAGGAACCAGCTATTAATGACGGCTTCCACCATAATCTGCATACCTTGATACATTTAAGCGCTCCCCGAATCATCATCAGTACACTCTATCTGCTTTTGGCGCCGTCAAATTTGGAATTGCCTTTTGGGTAAAACATAAGCATCAAAAAACCAAAAAACCATTTTCTAGACTATGTATTGTTTTGCTGGTTCAGGAAAAGCCAGTTGCATATGAATTTTTGGCTCGTTCAAGTGCGCCGCGTTCTCAAAAAGCCATGCAGTCAGCATTTTGCAAGCATTAGGGTCGCAGGAAAATTTTTTCTGCGCTTTCTTCCAAGACTGACAAGTAGCACACGGAATCTCTTTGGCGTCTTCCATAGCAATCAATTATAGTCTTGCTAAAGTTAACTTATCATTTGTGAAAACACAATAATGAGCCAGTATCAATATTCAAAAAGCTAAGCTGCCATATTTGGAAAAGAGAAGTAGCGCTCAAACATAGCTCCATCAGTTATTTTGAGTTGCGTGACATGTTAAATTCCACGGCTTCGCGAATGAGTGCCTTGAACGCAACCTCATCAACAGTATCGCCTTCGTGGAAGTCGATGGCACGAAACGCGTTGCCTTCCAAACTCGCGTTAAAGAGCTTCTGAGGGTCCTTCAACTGAGCACCTTTGGCAAACGTTAGCTTCACAGCGTTCTTGTATGTTTCTCCTGTGCAGATGATTCCGTCATGATACCAGACGGGGACTCCAAATGGATTGGTGGGTTTTTTCCACTTTACTTCTTCGACCACATCGGGGTCTGTTTGTTTAATTAAAGCGCGCAACTGTGATAATGTCTTGCCCCGCCAGTCATTTAGCTCCTTGATTTTTGCGTCTATCAGCTGAGCGGGAGATTCTTCTTTTGGCGAAGGACCCGTAGTCGTCTTCATCCATTAGTCCTCACGTACATAACCGCAAACGTTAAAATAAGCTTAACGAACGTGAACCCTAACTATAAACCGCTAAGAAAGATAAACTACGCTTGATCTGTATCTTCTGAAGCTGAAAAGAACTTATTTTGAGCTTTTAATAAGAGAGATGTGGCCGCCCAGCCTAGTTCAATACTCGGATTCTCACTCGAAAAAAACAATTAGCATTTTTTGTCAAATTGGAAAATCAAAATCCATAAGGCACTAAGCCAGATCGTTTCGTCACATTGCATCACTCATATGCTATATCTCGTATCCATTCTTCAACTTCGGCATTTGCATTATTGACACTGCCTCCGTGGAATGCAATTGGATTCTGCACTTTCGCTTTTGGGCAAAATTTCTTGATATCCTCCACGCTGCATCCAAGCCCACTTCCTTCGTGT
>JBJKPJ010000100.1:0-7835 GCA_046706605.1 Bathyarchaeia archaeon
CAAGTAAAAGGGGGAAGTACCAGATAGTCTCACTATTCCTAATAGGGGTAGGTGCTATGGCAAAAAATCAACAAATTAAATGTTGCTTGCCTCATTCTTTGCGTCGACATTACCAGCCTAAGATTACTTTGAATATACCTAAAGCAATGCCCATAGAAACTATGGCACCAAGGATTGTTCCGCCTATAAGTGGCGGATAGAATCGGTTGGGTTTGATTCCGAGTAGGCGGCCAATAACTGCGACCTGCATAGGCGAGAGCACGAATACCCCTGCAATTATGCCTATCCAACAATATTTGTTAATAAGTCTTTGACCTCGGGCGGTTCTCCGCTCTATCCATTCTTTTATGCCTTTTTTCCAGAACAGCACTTTATCGACCAAAAGTGCAGCGGCAAACACAGTTAAGATGTTTATCAGAAGAGTTGACACAAAAACCCAGAGCGGGTCAAATCCTACAGCGACCCCGTAAAGCATGCCGCCTCCGCATTCAAACACGATGGCTATGATAATGTAGATGTAGATTTCGTACATCCCTTTCACTGCTTGAAATCTTAAAAAGATAGATTGCGGTCAAGGTTAATATAATTTAGCCTAAAAAGCAATCGCTCGATATGACAGGTAAGACTAGAAGCAGGTAATTGGCAGGTAAAGTTAATTTTCAACCCAAGTGTGGGAAAAAAGAGACCATTTTTTTATTTATTTCTTGAAGCGTAAATGCCGAGAGCAATCAAGATTATTGTAATGACAACTACAAAGCTGATGAGTATTGTTGTTTCAGTTGAGATTTTGGCTCCAAGTGTTCCACTAGGTGTAGCTGTTACGTTTGGTGTTGCTGTTGGTTGAGTATAGTCTGCAGGATTAAACATTTGTTGATAGGTGTAGGTGCTTCCGTAACCGCAGCCAACGAGGTATTGATTATCAGTTGGGATTACAGTAAGCGAGTAAACGCCGTGATTCGCGGGTGTGCCTAAAATCACCCAGTGGGCAAATTGCCAGCTATTTAAGGGCATTGCAGTTAGCGTCAGTTGTGTTGAATTAGCTAGGACGTAGACGCCAGGTACAGGGTTAGTTGTTCCGCCAGCGGTGGCAACAATTGCCACTGTAGAGTCATTTTGGGCTTGCACAATAACACATAGAGCTGTTAAAACTAGTATTGATACAATCAAAGTTAAAGCGAGCACTTTTGATCCTATCATCCGTCGATTTCTCCCAAAACCTGTATGCTTGCTTACCTGTAAACGCTTACCTGTAACCTTAACAAATTTTATTTATTTGACTTTGTGATTGCGCGAAGACTGCAACAATAAATGTCTTTCCAATTCATCTCCATTTATTTTTAAGCAACTAAGATTCATATTTTTGATGGCTAAAACAGTTTCGGGTAAACCTTTAATTGCAAACGTTATATGATAATTACTGCTTGGAGAGAGTGCGAGGAAGATGCTTTCACGTTCAGCCGCTGTTAAACTTAAAGCTATTCTAATAGTTGATTTAATCATTGTAGCTGCAGTTGCAGGAATGTACCTTTATTTTCA
This sequence comes from Bathyarchaeia archaeon, assembly GCA_046706605.1. Lineage (GTDB taxonomy): Archaea > Thermoproteota > Bathyarchaeia > Bathyarchaeales > Bathycorpusculaceae > Bathycorpusculum. The sequence continues at coordinate 1,537 of JBJKPJ010000100.1, forward strand.
AAACCAAGGCGTCCTGACAACAGGAGCCACACAAGCAAAATTCAAGCTAACTGACCTCACCATTGACCCCCCTGAAGCCTACGCTGGCGAGGCTGTTCAGATTTCAGTTAATTTAACCAACGTCGGGGACCTAGAGGGCAACAAGACCATAGACTTTGTGATTAACGGTGAAATTAAGCAATCAACCAACGTTACCCTTGCGGGTAATTCCTCGCAAATTGTCGATTACACAGACATAGAAATGAATGAAGGCAACTACACCGTTAACGTTGAAAACTTGGTGGGTTCCTTCCTTCTAAATCCTGCCCCACCAGAAACCAGCAAAATTATTTTGTCAAACTTCCTCAGCACCCCATACGAGGTTTGGGCAGACCAGAACGTCACAGTAACTGCAACCGCCACCAACCCCTCGGATCAACCAGACAAGTTAATGGTAAAAATCACGGTGGATGATGCGCCTGTGGGTTCTCAGATTATATCGCTTGATGCTGGGGCAACCCAGACCGTATCCTTCAACATCACTGCGCCAGTAGACGAAGGAAAACACACAGTTAAACTCAACACGCTGTCGGGTTCATTTATGGTGGTAAAAACAGGTTATCATACGCTTATCATTAACCGTTCTGGCGGAGGCTCCAAAGCACTACCCTTCACCTTAAACGGCGAAACCTACCAAACAGCCTATCAAGCGCTGCTTCCCGACGGACAATATTCGATTTCGGTGCCTGACCCCTTTAACGTTGGAACGGGCGTTTTGCAGTTTTCGTATTGGAGCGATGGAGTGAAAACTCCCACAAGAACATTCACGCTGGATCAACGGTTGATTTTGGTTGTAACTTACACTTTGATTAGTGGGTATGCTTCTTGTCCTTCGCTTTTCATGTGGAATGGAACAGGCTACTCATACGTTACTGACGTGTCAAACCCCGGTTGGCTCGGATACATCGGTTATGTGACTTCCAGCGGCGACATGGTTAACACAGGTGGAAATCCGTGGGACTATATTAAACTGAACAGCAACTTGTTGAAACCAAACAACGGTTACTATGATTTAACACTCACTCAGCAATGGGATGAGCTATTCTACTTAGATTCTACATACATGCTGGTGGTTGACCACCCTGCTGGAACAGACGCCTACACATCCATGACTAACTACCTAAACAAAGGAGAAACAGGACAAATCTACACAGTCACCAACGGCACCCTTCTATCACCAATTAGCGCAGTAAACGAAAACGGACAAAACGTTCTGCCAGATATTCTAAAGCAAGACGGCATCTACACCCCAGGAATCAGCGGCACAGAAAGCCCCGCTTGGAACAACATAACCTCCAACCAGCTAACACTGGATTTAGGCAACTTGACTGGTGCACCTGCAATAAAACTGGTGATAACAGGCATGGTTGATTGGGGTTCAGCAGACACGTACTACGCGTATCTAAATATGTTCAAAGAAGCCGCGGCGCAGGGACTGGTACCTAACGGAACACAGGTTATGCCGCCGCCCATCATGGAAGTGAAAGATGCAAACGGCAACTGGGTAACCGTGGAACAAACCAAACAGATACCGCTACCCTCAGACTACAACGCCCGAACATTTACAGTGGACTTAACTGGCTTGTTCCCACCAAACGTTACCGACTACCAAGTCAGGTTCACTAACTTCTGGAACGTAACCTACGACTACATCGGAATAGACACCACTCCACAACAAACAACCATCATACAGAAACTGACACCCACCTCAGCTACTCTTAGCCAACTTTGGGACACCAACTCCACCTCTACAGGAGCATTTACCAGATATGGCGATGTTACTCCACTTTTGCAAAACGCTGACGACATGTTTGTGATTGGAAGACAAGGCGACCAAGTTAACATGCAATTCAACGCTTCTGCTCTTGCACCAGTTGCCCCTGGAATGGTACGGGACTACTTCTTTGTGGTTGCATGCTGGTTTAAAGACCCGCCTGGAGAATGGGGATACGGATTCAACTTCACAGTGACCCCGATGCCGTTTATGGCAATGAGCGGATTCCCATACCCAGCAAACGAAACCTACCCCTACGACGCCGCACACTTAGCCTACATCCAACAATACAACACAAGAATCATAACATAACCGCCTCCCCAAACAGGGCACTTCCCTTTTTTGTTTTAACTTGTTTTTCAGCAAAAAGCGGCATGTGTTCTATGTGTTAATTTTTGAATCTGAAAAATATGTCGCAAAAATCTTTTATGGAAAATTATGGAAGATTTAAATGCGTTATCTCATATTCATGGTTAACTAAAATTAGGAGGGGAGCACTGGGGTGTCGCTGATTCCAGACATTTCTAATCCATATCTTGGAGCTTTCACAGGCGGCTTGCTTTATGGATTTGCAGTTTGTACAGCATCGTGCCTTCCCATTCTAACCAGTTACATTGCTGGAATCGGCGCAGGATTCAGCCAAGGCGTCAAGGTGTCATTGATTTTTAATTCAGGGCGGATTCTGGCTTACGCTTTGATTGGCGGCTTACTAGGATTGTTTAGCGGGGTTTTCAGACTGTTTATTTCAGATACAGCGCTTTCACCCTTCCAAATCTACTCATCCTTTGCCTTCGGAATAGTCACTATCATAATCGGAGCTGCCATTCTTCTCAAAGCCAGAAAACCATGCAACTGCAACCAGCAAACCAACTTGGTGCCCATTAAGGCAGGCAAGTTCGGGTTTGACGCAGGCGCTTTCTCGCTAGGTCTAAGCCGAGGACTAATTATCTGTCCACCCTTGATTGCGCTTCTGATTTACTCACTTCCCTTTTCCAGCCCGCTTGGAACGGTTGGGATAGCGGTTCTGTTCGGTTTAGGAACAACGCTTTCGCCGATTCTGCTGCTGGGCGGCGTAACAGGTTGGTTGCTCAATAAAGCTCCATTGTTTAGACAGTGGATTTCAATGGCGGGTAGCGCAATACTAATAGCTCTTGGGATAATCACAATAATAAGCTCGGGCGTACAACTACCATAAAAATGTTGGAAAGGAAATGGACTGGCAAATAGTCGGAGACATACTGCGCCTGACGGCGCTTGCGGGCCTTGGCATAGCAGGCATTCTGACTATTTTGATTTGGAAAAAAGATAAAGCGACAAAAGTGACTTTTCTGCGGTTCGTGGTACAGGCGATAGCGTTTGCAGCGATATTCTATGTTTTTTCCTACTCTACTATTATTCCAATGCTTTTTGAACTGCTCTTTATTTTTGGGTTAACGCTGTTTTTAGGCAGATTTTACTGTGGTTGGTTGTGTCCGTTTGGTTTACTTATGGATATAGAGAGCATTGTGAGGCGTGCACTTAAGATACGCTATAGAATAATCCCTGACAGACTCAACATTGCCCTGCATAAGGCAAGATATGCCATTCTGCTACTCTTCCTAATGCTCCCCCTAGTGCTGTGGCTGCTTGACCCAGAAGCAATCATGGTTTCACCACTGATGGCTCAACTATTAGCGGGTCACTTCCGCCCCTACAGCATCCTGCTTGATCCTATGATACCCTTCGTGGTACCATGGTCAAACATCGCCACCATCAACTTGGGCAGCGTCAACTTTGCTTACCCATACGCATTAAACATCATGACATATACCAACCAAAACCTAGGCCTCTACTTAGTATTAGCTTTCATCGCAGCGACGCTTGTAGGCAACTTCTTCATTAGACGCGTTTGGTGCCGATTCTGCCCCACAGCTGCCTCATTTGGAGCACTTAATCAGTTTAAGGGTTTTAGTCGAGTACCACTGCTATATATAGACAAAGACGAGGAAAAATGCACTAAATGCGGCGTATGCAAACGTGTCTGCCCCGTGCAAGTCAACGAAGTTTACGAGCAAAAAGGCGGAAAAATCAAAACCTCCCAATGTATGGTTTGTGCTCGGTGCGTGGAGATGTGTCCCTACGAAAGTGCACTGCAGGTAAAGTTAGGAAAGAAAAGTTTGTTTAAATCACGAAACTGGTTAGAAGAATCAAAGTATGAATGAGGACAAAAAAATGAGTCAACCCGTAGCAAAAAGATACATGCCTGAAGTAACTCGAAAAGAAATAGATGAACTAAAAAACACCATAAAAACAACCTCCCAAAAAGTCATAGCAGACAACATTGAACGCATGAAAAAAGCCGACCCTCACCGCCCCGAAGCCATGAAGTACTTTGACGAAATAGCAAACATGTTTGGCAAACGCCAAGAAGAAATTTTGGCGGAAAAAGAAAAAGGCAAAAAAGTCATAGGATACATGTGCCTTTTTGCTCCAACAGAGCTAATCACTGCAGCCGACGCCATCCCTGTACGGGTAAACAGCGGTTGGTATGACTCATCCAAACTGGGTGACCGCGTTGTGCCCGTGGAGGTTTGCCCAGTTATCCGCTCAACCATCGGGGCAAAAATGATTGAGCTCTCACCATTCCTTGAAATGAGCGACGCATTAATCAGCGTTTTAACGTGCGATGGCATGACTAAACTCAGCGAGTTTTTGAGCGATTACAAAACCATCTGGGGAATGAATATCCCTAGGGTAAAGGACTCCACGCAGTCGCTGCGTTTCTGGAATGACGAAATAAAACAGATGAAAAAACAAATTGAACAGTTCACAGGCAACAAAATCACCCGCAAAAAACTTAAAGAATCCATCGAAATTAGCCACCGCGCAACCAAAGCCTTCCGACGACTCCAAGAACTGCGTAAAGGCAACCCCGTCATCTTGGGCAGAGACGCAATGCTGGTTAACCAAACTTACCTTTGGGATGACTAACAGCGGTGGACAGAAAAAACCGAAGCCCTCTGCGACGAGCTTGAGAAGCGGGTGCAGAGTAAAGATTGGGTTTGCTCCCCCGACACGCCCAGAGTAATGGTTACAGGGACACCCATGTTTTGGCCTGACAGCTGGAAGCTGCCCACACTGGTTGAAGAAGCTAACCCGCAGGGCATTATCGTAGCCGACGAACAATGTTCAGGCGAAAGAATCCTAAACGACCCCATCGGCGTAGATGAGTGGTCAATGGATGACATGTTAAACGCCATGGGCGAACGGTACTTGATGGCTTCGACCTGTCCATGTTTTACCAGCAAAGACGGCAACGAAGACCGAATAAACTGGCTTGTAAACAAAGTTAAAGACTGGAACGTTCAAGGCGTGGTTTACTATGTGATTCGCGGTTGCATGCTCTACGCGATGGAGTACAGTCGAGTCAAAAAAGCCCTCGACAAAGCAAATGTTCCTGTTTACTATTTAGACACAGAGTACACACGTGAAGATGTTGGACAAATGAAAACCCGTGTTGAAGCATTCCTTGAAATGCTCTCGGCAAGGGTAGATTTCTAAAAAGGTGAAAAATTGTGATAACCGTTGGAATAGATCTTGGTGTTCAAAGAGTAAAACTAGTAATCCTAAAAGACGGCAACGTAGCAGCAAGGGCACAAGCATTCTCAGGGTTTGACCCAACCAAAGCCGCCGAAACAGCTCTTCAAGAAGCACTAAAACAAGCAAACCTAAACCAAACCGACATAACCTACACTGCCGCAACAGGCTCAGCTATGGATATGGCGCCCAACGCAAACAGCACCGTAAGCATGATGGGTGCAGACGCCAAAGCAGGAGTGCACCTGTTCCCCAACGCCAGAACCATAATCGACATAGGCGCCGAAGAAGCAAGAGCAGTCAAATGCGACGAAAGAGGCATCATGGTTGACTTTGTCGTCAACGAACGCTGCGCAGCAGGTGCTGGAGCCTTCATCGAAGCCATGGCAAGAGCACTTGAAGTCAAACTAGAAGACATGGGACCCCTCTCGCTTAAAGCAGAGCGTGCCAGCCCAATCAACGCGTCCTGCGTGATTTTTGGCGAATCAGACGTAGTTTCCCTTATCCACCGCCAAGAACCCAAACCTGAAATTGCACGTGCGGTTTTTGACGCAATGGCTGACCGCATTTCCTCAATGATTCATAGGTTAGGCGTAAACCCCGAGGTAGTTTTGGTGGGCGGCGTTGCCAAAGACGTAGGGTTCGTTGCGTCGCTTAACCGCAAACTGGGCTTAGATGTAACCATACCCGATTTTCCTGATTACGCGGGCGCACTGGGAGCAGCGTTGATTGCGGCAGGTCGTGCCAAGGAAGGCGCAAAGTGATGGCGGCAAGCAATCAAAAAAGCGCTGAGTTTTGGCGTTGGCGAGAATACCAGCGCGTAATGCCCAACATCAAATGGACAAAAAACGACATAATCACTGCAGGCGTTGACGTAGGATCAGTGGGTTCAAAAGCCGCAGTCATGGTT
>JBJKPJ010000101.1:0-11356 GCA_046706605.1 Bathyarchaeia archaeon
AAGCTGCCCCTTTAGAGGTCCCTGTTGAAACTGCCCCAGTTGAGTCCGCTCAAATCATAGAAAATTGCCCAGTTGAACCAGCTCCCGTAGAAGCTGCCCCCATTGAAGCCCCAATCGCAGAAGCCGCTGAAACCCCAGTTGAAGAAGCTCCTGCAGAAGTGGTCCCTTTCGAGGTCCCAGTGGAAGCTCCAGTTGACCAAGCCGCTCCTATAGAGGAAGCGACAATCGAAGTCCCCGTTGAAGCTGATCCTATCATTGTTGAAGAAGCTCCCGCTATGATAGTTGAGGAGGCTGCGCCAGTTGAGGAAACTCCAGCGGTAGAAACGCCTGCAGAAGTAGCTCTAGAACCAGCCCTAGAAATAGAAACTGCTCCAGTAATTGAAGCTGAGCCTGCAATCGAAACTGCCCCCATTGAAGCCCCAGCAGAAACAATTGAGGCTCCAATCGAGACAGAAACCCCAATTGAAACACCCATTGAGGAAGCCGCCCCAGTTGAAGAAACACCCGTTATTGAAGCTGAACCAACCGTTGTTGAAGAAGCTCCAGCTGTGGAAGGTGGAGAAACCGAACCAGTTATGGAAGAAGCTGCCGCTCCAATGGAGATTTCAGAAGCAGCAGAAGAGACCGCTCCCATTGAAGCAGCACCAGTTGAAATTACCCCCGAAGAAGCCGCGCCCGCTGAAGTTGCCCTAATCGAGGAGGCTCCAGTTGAAATTGCCGAAGCTGCTCCAATAGAAACTCCAGTTATTGAGGAAGCCCCAGTAGATGTTGAAGAACCATTAGCAGAAGTTGCAGTTGAAGAAGTTGCTCCCGAAATTATCATCACCGAACCAGAAACCTCAACTCCAGAGATAACCGAGGAAGCCGCCCCAGTTGAAGAAACCACAATCGAAACCCCCATTGAAACTGAACAAATAATCATTGAAAACGCTCCAGCAGAACCAGACGAGGAAACTGAGCCAGTTGCTGAGGCTCCAGTCGCCGAAACTATCACGACCGCTGAAGTAGTTGAAGCAACTATTCCTGAGCAACCAGCAGTTCAATCTCCGCTTCAATCCTTCGAGGTAACCGAACAAGCTCCGATTGAAACAACTCTTGAAAAGGTTCTCGAAGAACCAACAATCGAAACCTTAACTCCAGTTATGGTTGAGGAGGCCCATATTCCAGCCCACCCTTTAGAAGCGCCTCAACAGGCGCATTCGGAAACCGCGGACGTGGACAGCGACCAAGCCCCCCCAGCCGACGAAAACGACGAAGACACAACCGATTAAACTAAACTCTTTTTCTTTATTTTTTTATTTTTAAATTAAGCTTTAGCTTCCTTTAACCGCCCTAAAATTGCCTTATGGTCTTTTTTTAGGTTCAACAAGAGAATTAGCCAATTGGCGGTTGCCTTTGGAAGAGGAAAAATGTTGTGGGTTACTTTTCCAGTTGGGATTTTAGCAGGTTAATGGCTGACCATGCGGCAAGCGCGCTGGTATGGAAATTGTCTGGGTGGGGGTCGTTGGCAAACCGCATACTCATTTCCCCAAAGCGCCATACAACATGGATTTCATGCGTATTACGTTTAACTTTTGGGTCCGAGACCACACGCACTTTCACTTCGGCAGGCTTCACGGTCAATGCAAGCGTCGCTGCAACGTTCATTTCACGCGGGAACTCTTTTGCCGCCTTCTCGGCATACCCCTCGTACACAATGGCTTCTTTAGTGTTGGTTTTTCCGAGGGATTTGGGGTTTTTGCGAGAAGTTAACGTCACCTCTTTTATTCCAGCTAAAGCAGCAGGGGAGAGTGCGTCTAAACCTCCGATGGCTCCTGATGGAAAGTGAAGTTTAGGAGTTTGGATGCCTAAATCTAAAAGGGCTCCTGTACTCATTACAATGAAGTCGATGTTTGCATCCAAAATTTTCTGGTAGTACTCACGCACTGCCTGTTGGGATGCTGCCTCAACAATAACCGTAGGCTGAGCTTCAAGTAGCTCTTCAATGTTTGATGCAATTTTTACTGGAAATTCGAGGATACTTTTGAGTTTTTCCGCTTTCGCCATGTCCAGATCGAAAACAATCAATCTATCACAAACCACCAGTTTGCGTTGGATGGCTTCAGCTAAAACGGTGCCAATTGCACCACAACCGATTAAACCAACTATTTTTGCCATTTCTGTTTTCACTTAGTATTCTGGTTTTATGTAAATCTCGTATTGGGCAACTTGCCTTCCATTAGGCTGTTGTTCTATTATGACGTTAATATTTTCAATTTTGAGGGTAGCTGCGATGTCCACGCATCCCTGTTTAAGCGCATCCGTTGTGGCTTGGTCTTTGGTGTAGATGGTTAAGTTTTTGATGGGGGCGTTTAGTGGCATTTTATTTTCTGCCTTGTCCCGTCGGATTTCACTCATAACTGCGGTGACCTGGTCGCCGTTTCCTTCAGCGGTAGCATCCACGGTCTCAGCGTTATATTTTGGCCAGGCAGAAACTTGCAAACTGGTATAGCCCTTGCCGTCGCGGAACATGTGCTGGTAAATTTCCTCCGTAATATGTGGGGTTACAGGTGCCATTAGCTGTAGGATTTGGTAGAGGACTTCGTAGAGGGTGTATTGGGCGGCGGCTTTGTTGGCTTTGCCGTAGACTTCTGAGCGGTAGAGGCGGTCTTTGACGGCTTCCACATAGAAGTCACAAAATACGTGCCAAGTGAAGTTGCGGATATCTTCAACGGCGATGTTGAACTGGCACCGTTCAAAGGCTTCAGTTACTCTCTTGACGAGTTTCTCAGTTTTGCTTATAATCCAGCGGTCAAGCAACTGCAGTTCCATTTCTTGTCCATCTTGGGGCTTGTAACCAGCTAAGAGGTTTGAGGCAAAGCCTGAAACGTTCCAAAGCTTAACCAAAAAGCGTCTGCCGTACTCGACGTCTTGCGTACGGTAGGGGATGTCTGAGCCTGTTGCGCCTCCACCTGCTGCCCACTGCCTTGTGGCGTCTGCGCCATGTTTGTTTAGGACTTCGGGTGCGGCGGCGTAGTTTTTCAGTGACTTGCTCATTTTTCTGCCATCTGAGCCCAGCACCATGCCGTTTATGAGTACGCTATCAAATGGGCGCTCGTCAAATAGTGCCAGGTGCCGCACCATGAGGTAGTATGCCCATGTTCGGATAATGTCAGTACCTGAAGTGTGTATGCTTGCGGGGAACAGGTGATGCCAGTCTGCTCGGTCTGGCCAACCCGCGTGGACTGCGCAAGTTATTGAGGAATCCATCCATGTGTCTAGCACGTCGGTTTCCCCTGTGAATTCGGTTCCGCCGCAGTGTGGGCACTTGTCAATTTTTGGTTTTTCCATGCGGGGGTCGATTGGTACCCACGATTCTTCAGCGACGATGACTTCGCCGCAGCTTTTACAGTACCAAACAGGTATGGGTGTGGCGAATAGTCTTTGGCGGCTGATAACCCAATCCCAATCCAGCGCGCGGGTCCAGTCGATGAGACGGTTTTTCATGTAGTCAGGGTACCATGGGATTTCGTTAGCGTTTTTGATTACTGCCTCAGAGAGGGGCAGGGTCTTCATGAACCACTGCTTCACTTCAAGGATTTCAACTTGGGCTTTGCAGCGGTCGCAGACGCCGACTTCCTGCTGGATTTTCTCGGATTTTTCCAGCAAGCTAGCTGCGGTTAAGTCCGCTAGGATTGCGTTGCGTGCTTGGTTAACATATAAGCCTGAGTATTTGCAGCCTGCTTCGCTGATTTTACCGCTCTCAGTGAGGAGGCGGATGACGGGGAGTTTGTGTTTTATGACGGTTTTTACGTCTTCTTTGTCTCCGTAAGTGCAAATCTGCACCACACCAGTGCCAAACGCGGGGTCCACGCTTTCTTCTGGAATGATGGTTACGGCGCGGTTCATCAGTGGCACACTGATTTTCCTGCCGATGTATTTGCTGTAACGCTCGTCTTTTGGGTTAACCTCAACAGCGACACAGGCAGGAATAAATTCAGGACGCGAAGTAGCGATAAGTAGGTATTCGCTGCTGCCCTCAAGGTAGAACCGAATGTAGTGGAGGGTGCCTTCTTTTTTTATGTGGTCCACTTCAGCGTCGGCGATGGCGGTTTCATCCCGCGGACACCAGTTTACAGGGTGCGTGCCCCGATACATGAAGCCTTTTTTGTGGAGCAAAACAAAGCTGAGTTGAGTGCGGCGCCAGTAGTCGGGGTTCATAGTTTTGTACTCAGTTGTCCAATCTATGCTGGCCCCCATTTTGAGGATGCCTTCCTTCATCATGGCAATGTATTTCTCGACAAGTTCAACGCACCAAGCGCGGAACTGGTCAGCTGGCACATCGCGTTTGCGGATGTTTTTGGCTTTTTCCACTTGAATTTCGATGCCTAAGCCGTGGCAGTCCCAGCCCTGTGGAAACAGGACATTGTAGCCTTGCATGCGTTTGAAGCGGGCAACTATATCAAAGTAGGTCCAGTTTAATACGTTGCCCATATGCAATTCGCCTGAGGGGTAGGGTGGCGGAGTGTCGATGCTAAACGCTGGGTGGGTTTGGTCGTTCCAATCGTAGCGGTAGATGCCCATTTCTTCCCATTTAGCTTGCCATTTACGTTCAATCTCAGCGAAGTTGTATTCTTTCGGCAAAGGCTGCATGCTTGTTCCTCGTTAGTTTGTTGGCTTAGGGAAAACAAGAAAACCACCTAAAAACATTATCCTACGCCTACCACACAAAAACTTAACAAAATTAATATGGCACAGGCGTCACTACTCTTTTTAGTTCTTGGGGAGCTGGGAAATGACCCGGCTGAGAGGACAGTTGCTTCTGTCGACGCGATGAACCTGAACCAGGTAATACTGGCGGAGGGAAACAAGTGAAACTACCTAACATAAAAAATTTAAATCAACCCAAACCTGAAAATCTCAAAACCCAAAAAAGCACCAATATTTTCCAAACCAAAATCCTTGCAGAAATAATCATTTTTGTCGCCTTGGCAGGCGCATTGGCTCTGATTAGCCACTCTTTCTTCAGCTTGCCTCAGGGCGGCTCCATCAACCTTGGTATGGTGCCAATCTTTTGGCTGGCGTTGCGCAGGGGACCCAAAATCGGCATATTCGCAGGAGCCGTGCTAGGCGTGGTGGACCTTGCAATCGAGCCGTTTGTGGTGCACCCAATCCAATTCGTCCTTGACTACCCCTTGGCGTTTGCATGTATGGGGCTTGCAGGCTTTTTCCGCAAATTCCAAACCTACGGTCCAGTCGCAGGCGTGGCGGTGGGAGGGTTTGCAAGGTTTCTATGCCATTTCACATCTGGCGTGGTCTACTTTGGCTATTATGCTCCTGAAGGTATGAGCCCCATCGTTTACTCTGTCTTCTATAACGGCGTATAGATGGTGCCAAGCATCATAATTTGCGCGTTTGCGATTTTCCTTTTGCAAAAAAGCAAAACCCTAAACATCTACCTCTAAGGAATAAAAGCCATGGGAAAACTGCCAAATACTGAACTCAAAAAACTCTTAGCCTGCATAAAACCAGATGACCGAGTAATTATTCCCCCCATGATTGGCTACGATGCTGGCGTACACCGTATAGGCGACAGGTACGTGGCAGTTGCCTCTGACCCCTGCACAGGAGTACCAAACCAGTGGTTTGGGTGGCTACTCATAAACTACGCTGCCTCCGACGTGGCATTGCTGGGCGCTAAACCTGAATTCTGCACTGTTACCTTGCTTGCGCCTCAAGGCACAAAATCAGAGGTTTTTTTGGAAGTCATGGAACAAATCTGTAAAGCCGCTGACGAGCTGGGCATCACTATAGTTCGCGGCCACACAGGCATGTATGGCAGCGTCAAAAGCATGATTGGCGTTACCACAATATATGGTTCAGTGGAAAAGGGCAGGCTGGTCACACCCAAAAATATTCGACCCGGCGACCTGATTGTGTGCACTAAACCTCTTGGCTTAGAAACAATAACTAACTTTTCGATTTCTCACGATCAAATTGCGCAGGAATTGTTTGGGGCAGACCAGCAAGAAAAACTCTCAAAGCAAGTTTACATGCAAAGCTGTGTAAAAGAGGCTCTTGAACTGGCCAAAATTGACGGCATTCATGCGTTGCATGACGCAACTGAAGGTGGGTTGGTGGCAGCTTTGAATGAGCTCTCAGAAGCCTCGCAGTTGGGTTTTTTGGTTAACTGGGAATATGTGGAAATTCCAGATGAAGTTTTGACTCTTCGAGAGCATTTTGGTTTTTCTGCTGAGCAAATGCTTGCGATGTCCTCTACTGGTATGATTGTTGCGGCTATGGCGCCAAAAACCCATCCCAAAGTAGTGACAGCCCTCAAGAGTTTAGGGCTCTCACCCTTTTTAATTGGAGTTTTCACCAAAAAACCTGATAGAATAATTACGAAAAATAAAATTAAGCTGCCCTTTCCACAGGTCGCCAATGATCCGTACACGCAGATTTTTTCTGGGAAATAATTACTTTTTGAGTTCTTTTAAAACAAAGCTCACAATTTCCTCAGCTATATTAACATCTGAAACTGCCTGCAGTCCTTTCCATCCCGGCTGGCTGTTCACATCGACAATGCGTGGTCCCTCAGGTCCTTCAAGGATGTCTACGCCTGCAACTTTGCAGCTTACCGCCTTGGCGGCTTTAACGGCGATTTCTTTGAGTCCATCGCTGATTTCTGCCGGCGCGGGTCTGGCCCCTCTGCTATAGTTTGTCTTCCAGCCTGTCGCCACGCGGCGCATGGACGCTATGACTTGGTCGCCTAAAACAAAAGCGCGGATGTCGGAGAATCCATGTTCAACAAATTCCTGCATATAGATAACGCCGTGGTGGAAGGTGATTGCCTTAAAGATAGTGTCTGCTATATCGATGTCGTTGACGCGTGTTGCGCCTTGTCCGCGTGAGCCAAAAATGGGTTTAACCACTACGTCGCCGCCCAATTCATTAAATGCTTTTATTGCTTCGTTGACGCTTTCGGTAGCTAAGGTGCGAGGTATAGGAATCCCAATATCCTCCAGAACTGCCAAGATGTCGTATTTGTCAACGCAGTGTTCTATAGCTGCTGGTGGGTTAACCATGTAAAAGCCTTGGCGCTCAAGTTTGTAGAGCATGTCCATGCGGAAAACCAGTTCCTCGAGGCTGCCGCGTCCGATGGGGCGGATGATGAGGGCGTCTAATTCGTCTATTATGCTAGTGGTGTTTATTTTGAAATAGGGCTTGTAGGCTAAGCGTGCTACTAAGCGTGGGAAAGTAAAGCATTCGTAGGGTATGCCTCGTTTGGTTAGGGCTTCGCGGACTTGTGTGCTGCTCCATGCTTCTGGGTTCCGGGTCATTATGCCGAATTTCAACTGACATCAATCCTTGCGTGTCGATTAGAAAATGCTGAAAGGTTTTGCTCTTAAATGTTCTGGAAGGGAAAAAGCCGTTCTTGCACTTTTCTGTTTCGTCCAATCAATTCACCGATTAAAGCCCCAACCGCCAAACAAATCGTCAAGCTGGTTAAAATAACAAATTCATCAACCAACGCACCTATCTGCGGCACAACGACAAGCGCAAACGCCGCCCAGATGCCAAAACCAATAACCGAGGCACCAACAAAGACGAATGTTGCCCTCTTGCTAAACGGTAGCGTAGAGGGGCTAACTCTGATGAAGCCAACGGTGCCAATAACCACTGCAACTGTAACAACCAGCAACGAAGTCTGTGGTAAATCAAACCTCTGCACCCAGCCAAAAACCGCCGACACAACAGTAAACATCGCCGTAAGTGTAATCCAATAGGATTTTTTGGTGGTGAACCCAGGCGGCTCTGGCTTTGCTTTGTCTTTAGGCTTGATTTTCTTTTTCTTAGGGCGGGACTTTGTAGCTTTAGGCATGAAGGTACACTTGGACTAGCCTTTATTAACATTTCACACGCTATGCCTAAAGCATAGATGCATGGGTTTGCTTTTATGGGGTGGCGTGCTATTGTTTGTGTATACGGTTTATAGGCGGCTTTATGCAGGGGGATAGAAAAAGTTCGCAACGCAGTCACACTTAGTAAAATTAAGAACGAGCACAATTTTTGGGTTTAAAGAAAGAGGTTGGTTGTTGGTTTGGTTTAGTTTAGTATGGTTCTTTTTTGCCAGTCATGTATGCCCAAACGCTGACTAGTGCTACTGTTAGGATTGCTCCTGCGAATCCTGATATGATGTAGTTTGTTGTTCCTCCAAGTAGTGGGAGTACTTCTGCTAGATATGGGATTATGACTGTTGCTGTGACTTGTGCGATGATGCCTGCTAGGAAACCCAAAATAGCGATTATTCCGAAGACTTTTACTCTACTGTTCATTTGGTTCACCTTGTTGTTGTAGCATGGGTTTCCGGATCTTTTTAGTCTAACCAACACATATATGTATAAAATCAGCATCTATGTCATCATGTTTAACGTATATGATTAAACCAAAAGCCTCAATTTTAGACCCAATATATCTGTACATATATATGTGCATATTTCCAACATATTAACAATCTATAATTCATTTTCTCACATTCTAACGCTGTTAGAGGTAATACTAAATGTCAGAAAGATTCGCTAAAAAGTGGGAAAGTAAACGGGACGATGAGCCCTTCACTAACCGCATTAAAGACGCAGTAAAACCCCCAGGACCACTAAAACCACGACTTGACTTCGCTGTAAGACGAATTGAACTCCAGGTCCAAAAACTTGACCAAGCAACAGACCGCTTTAGCCAAAGAGACAAAGCAATCTTCGCACGCATTGTTGACGCCTACACAAAACACGACAGTGCACGCGCAAACGTCTTTGCCAACGAGCTAGCCGAAGTTAGAAAAATGTCAAAATTGATCATGAATGCTAAACTTGCCTTAGAGCAAATCACATTACGTTTAAGAACAGTTTCAGAATTAGGCGACGTAGTCTCCACCCTAGGTCCAGCAGTTGGTGTGTTACGTTCTGTCCGTGCAGGATTAGTCAGCGTGTTCCCAGAAGCAGAAAATGAACTGGGCGAAATCGGCAATATGCTAAGCGGAATCATGATTGAAGCAGGCCAAGGCAGCGGAATGACCCTCAACTTCGAAAACGTCAACGAAGATGCATCAAAGATTCTCAGCGAAGCAGCAACCGTCGCAGAGCAGAAGATCAAAGATAAGTTCCCAGACCTGCCCCCAGGAATGCCATCATCCCCAGCTTCTCAAGCAGAAAACAACATATTAAGATAAGGAGGAAAAAAACACACTGTCTAACTCCAATCTTTTTCTTTCTATCGGAAAACCCGTGAAAAACGAATATGGAAGAGTAATTGGGAAAGTTGCTTCCTTCGCATTAACTCCTAACGGAAAATTCGACGCCGTTTACCTTGAATTCGGCGATGGACAATTCACAAAACAGCCCATGGAAAGCCTACGATTCAACGGCGCTGAAATCACATACATCTCCAAAATCAAAAGTCAAGCAAACACCCTTTGCGACCACATTCCCTTGATCTGGCGCAAAGATGAAGCCCTAAAAGACCTCTTGGAGAAAAAGAAAATCACTCCTGAAATCCACCAAGACCTCCACAACAGCTTCTCAAACGTTTTAAATCAACTCAAAAAAGAAGCCCAAGTCATCATTGATGAATCAGTCATAGAAATTGAACGTTGCCAAGAGGAAATCACCTCCCTTAGCTACGCCATCGCAAACTTGGAAATCGAGCATGAAATTGGCAAAGTTGATGAAGAAAACTACAAGATTGCCTTCCAACTTCTACAAGACTCCCTCAAACGTGCACAAACAGAAAAAGCTGACTTCGAACTCACAAAAAGCAAACTTTCAAGCGTATTACTTGGCGACCAATCACAAATCCCAGTTAAACCTAACCCCAACACCAACAAAGTCTACGCTGAACAAGTTAGCAACGCTGCGACAAAACTTCCAGAACCCCCCGTGGTTGTTTACGTTAAAGAACTAGGAAAAACCGGAAACTAAGGAACTGTTCAAAAAACGCGATAGGTTTGGAGGGCGAAAAAAATCAAAAGCTTCACTAACCCAACCCCCACTCCTATTCGTGAAGTCGCCTCAAAATCTATTTATACCCTTAGAGTTCAACAAAACAAGCTTGAGCAGGCAAGTTTCCGCTTAAAAGAGCGGGATCGCATTCTTTTTGAAACCTGCATGTTCGCCCTGAAAAAGAACAACAAAGAAAAAGCTGCAATATGCGCCACCGAAATTGCAGAAGTCCGAAAACTTGTCAAGTTTCTCTACAATGTTCAGTTAGCTATTGAACGTGTGGTTATGCGTCTTGAAACCATAAAAGAGTTAGGCGACATCGTCGCTGACCTCAAACCAGCGCTCAAACTGCTTCAAGGCGTATCCCAAGAGCTATTCCAAGTTTTGCCAGACGTTAGCTCTGAACTAAACAACGTTAACCAAACCATCCAAGACACCCTTCACGCCACTAAACTAACAGCTGACGAAAACGTTATCCCTGTTGGCAAGAAAACTGAGGCTGGCGAAGAAATCCTCAAAGAAGTCTCCTGCTTTATGGAGCAAAAACTATCAGAAACCTTACCTGAACCGCCTGTTTCTGAGCCGGTGGTGAAGGAAAAAATGCCTGTTAAGGAACTAGTTGCATTAACAGCAAGTTCCTCTCAGGTGTACACAAAGAAGACTACGGAGGAATCAGGTTTTGACCCTGAGAAAACCCTGTTTTCCTACCGTAAAAGCGAGGTAAAAGAATTCTCGCTTAAAGTAGACAAACCCGCGTTGGAAGAAGTATTGCTTGAGTATGTCCGTAAAACCAACGGTGAAATCGACTTAAGCCGTTGTAGCAGTGAACTGCAAACCTCCAACGAGGAAATAGAGCGTGCTCTGGAAAACTTGGGGATCCGGGGCAAAATGCGAATTGAGTTACGTTCACCCGAATGAGCGGGGAAGGAGAGAAAACCACCATGAGCGCATCAAACGAACTTGAAAAAGCAGCCACAGCTTACGCCCTAGATGCTGTCCGACTTGACAAGCAAGGGCAAAAAGGCAGAGCCATAACCCTATACCAAAAAGCTATAGAAAGCTTGCTTCAGCTCGTACAGCTGTACCCCGAATATGGCTTAAACAAAGTTTACGTGCAACGTGCAATCGCTTACCAAGAGCGTATTAAATCGCTTCAAGGCGCAGTTTCCTCGCGTGAAATGAATCAAGCCGCAAGCGATGATGGCGATGGCGGTGGCGCCACTAGGGAGGGAAACGACGGGAGCGCAGGTGGCAAACCCGCTGAGGAGTTGGTTATAACTGAGCGACCCAAAGTTAACTGGCAAGAAGTCATCGGATTAGATATTGCCAAAAAAGCAGTCAAAGAAGCCATCGTTTACCCTGTGCAGCGCCCTGACCTGTTT
>JBJKPJ010000102.1:0-6660 GCA_046706605.1 Bathyarchaeia archaeon
GATATTTTATTTCGTTTTGGTTGCTGTCAAAATTAAAGAAGGAATAGGGAAAATATGTCCAGTTAAGGGTCGCCAAGATTTCTGGGTTGTGCCTTGCAAGGTAACCCCCGTCTTCTCGGACCTGAACCAACCCGTTATCCACCAAGTAATCTGTATCCAGCAGGTTACTAGCATTTTTTGCGTAGGGCAACTCGCGTGCACTGGTTAAGTATTGTGGGTCAACGGCGCTAAGAGTTCGTCTTTGGGCAAATCCCGCCAGCCACCACCCATAAAGGGCATCAGAGACAAGCACGGAATCATTTGGGGTCTGGTTTTTTATCCATTGGATAGCATCCCATCCTGGGTTGTTCATAACTTGATAGAAGCTTTGGATTGTTTCTCCGACGTTTTGGGAGGGTGTCATAAACACTGGAATAAAAAGGAAACAAACCATCAAGAACAATAGGACAAAGCTTGCGTAAACCGCTTTTTGAGTCATGTGGGCATAGAGCCAAGTGATTTTTTTGTTGACGATAGTTGTGGTTTTTCGAATTTGGATGCCCCACGCTTTGAAAGCATCGGTTGCTTGGGCAAAAAAATCTGCGCCATAGTCAATTAGCACTGCCGTAAAAATTAAAACAGGTAAAATGATGAAGTAGAGGAAACGGTTGTAGTCGACTATGAACCCATAAAGGTAGCCTTGGGTTAAGAAAAGTGGAACAAACAACCACACTGAAAGCAGCAGCGTTGGCAGGGTCACATATCGTTTGTTGAATTTTTTGGAAAACAACGCAAACGCAACAAGAATGGCAAACAATGGATAAACCATTTGCCAGGGCAAAATTCTGGTTGAAAGTATTGCGAAATTTATGTCGCCAACGCCTGTTACTCCTGGGGCTGAAGCGTTATCATGCATATAGATGGGAATTGCGGATGCCAAGAATGGAGCGACAAGGATTGCACCAAAAATTATCGGCAGGAGCCAGTAAAGCCCTGTTTTTCGGTTTGTCTGAAAAGTTTTTGGCGAAACAAGCACAAACAGCACTGTGAGTACAGTTACAAATACAAAAATGGCGGCGCTAAGCGAGTGGGTTAAAAATATTGAGCTTACCAAAATTGAGGTAGACACAAAAAAAGGCGTTTTGGTGAACCTATCTTTTTGCAGGTACAAATAAAAGGTCAACGGAAGCAGCATCAGAGTTACCACGTTTGGGTAACCCGCCCACAGCGTCATTTCTATGTCAAACCGGGAAATCGCCACCAAAAACGCAACGATAAACGCAGCTGACTCATTCCACACTTTTCTTGTTATCAGAAATGCGCAGAGAACAAGTAGCGAAGAAAACAGCGCCACAACTGTTGCTTGGGTCATGTAATCTTGCATACCTGTTAGCAAGCCGATAGCTGACGCAAAAATGTGGTATCCTGGAAAAGTCAGCGATATACCGCCGTCAAAATGGTAAAAATTGTACATGAAATTCGTGTTACCCATGCCTGTGATGGAGTGGATTACGCTATTGTGTAATCCGATGTCTGCGCCTGGCGGGTAATTATTCCAAAACATCAACAGCATGCGGTAAATGAAGGAAAAAATTAGGATTAACATCAATACAAGGTATTTCTTGCTTGCTTTGCTCATTCACTTTCCCGCTTAATATGCTTAGCTTGGATTTGTTGGTAAAAGGTTAAATATAGATTTCGAGTATAAAAAGCCCAGAGTAATAAAAAAATAAAAGGTGTTTAAATGTCTTGGCTAAAAAATATGATGGAAAAAGAGCCTCCAGAACCAGAGAATCCAATCGGTACAGTAGTTATCGGCAATATTGAACCAGACATGCACGACACAGCAAAAGAAGCAGTCAGACGCTCCCTGAAACGTGCAGGATTCAAAACCATTGACGTAGGCAAAAGCGTTGCACCACACGTTTTCGTTGACAAAGCAAAAGAAACCAACGCCAACATCATCGCAATTTCCGTTAACACAGTTCCAGCAAAAAACAACCTTGCAAAACTTGATGAAGCCCTAAAATCATCTGGATTAAAAGGTAACATCGGCATAATTATGGGCGGCGCGGCGGTCAAAAAAGAAGATGCAGATGCACTAGGCGCACTCTTTGGCAAAAACAAGGAAGAAGCTCCAGAGCTTGCAAAGAAAGCAATGGTCAAAAAATAATCCATCAGAAGTGGAAAAATGTCCTTTAAATTCGAAACTCAACAAAAAATATATGAAATCGCAGGTGTGAAAGTAGGCGGTCAACCAGGAGAATTACCTACCTTCTTGATCGGCTCAATCTTTTGGCTAGGCCAAAAAATGGTTTCGGACGCAAACAAAGGCATCTTTGATGCCCAAGCTGCAGAACAAATCATAAACACTTGTCAAACTCAAAGTGACATCACCGGTGTCCCATTCGGTTTAGACATTGTCGGAACCACTGAAACTGCTTTCGAAAAATACATTGACTTCGTCGCAAAACATACTAATGCACCAATGATGCTTGACGCAATGAGCCCAAAAACACGTATGGCAGCAGCAACCTTGGCAAAGAAAATGGGTCTTGCAGATCGATGCTTCTACAACTCCGTTTACAAAGGCGTAACAGACGCTGAATTAGCTGTTCTAAAAGACAGTGGAATCAAAATGTCCATTGTGCTTGCTGACGACCCCAAAGACACAACTCTTGAAGGCAAAATGAATGTCATCGTTGAAGCCTTAGCATTAGCTGACAAAGGTGGAATCACAAAACCACTCATAGACACAGCTATTCCTGCGTTTGCTCCAGACATGGGCACTGCAGTTCGAACCATACCCATCATGAAAGAAAAGTATGGTCACCCTGTAGGCTTAGGCAGCGGAAACGTTGTCACAACCATGGGTTGGGTAAAAGCAAACATCGCTAAAGAATTCCGCTATGGGTGCAGAACCGCAACAAACTCAATCATGCAAGTAGCAGGCGCAAACTGGCTTATGATTGGACCCGCTGAGCAAGCTGAATGGGTATTCCCCGCAGTCGCAGTAACTGACACATACATTGCCTCTGCAGCAGGCGACCTCGGCACCAGACCGTTAGAAGAAACACACCCGATCTACAAAGCTTTCATGTAAACTCCCACTCCTTTATTTTATTTTTTTTGTGAAAAATTTTTGAAGGCTCACCGTGAAACCGCTAAAATGGTTTGAAATCATCCTCGCCTTCACAGCCCTATCGCTGATTGCTGTTTCCTTGATTCCCAGCGATTCGCTGATTGTTTTTGTGCGCTACTTTTTTGCGTTTGTGTTTGTTTCTTTTCTGCCAGGCTACTGCCTAGTCAACATATTGTTTTTAGGAAAAAACCAGCTCGATTTTGTTGAAGAACTTGTTCTATCTGTTGCTCTAAGTTTCGGTTTAGACGGGTTAGTGGGCTTGTTTTTGGGGCTTTCGCCAATTGGAATAAGTTTTAATTCGATAGCCCTCTCGCTTGCGCCCTTGGTGCTGTTTTTCGCGGCAGGAGCGTTTTTGAGGAAAAGAAGACAACTACCAGTACTTCAAATGTAGTGTTCGAAGCAGGTAGGCACCAGAAGTTTTCACTGCTGAAATCCCGTAGGTTCCTCCACGGCGCATCATTTTAAGCACGTATCCAGGTCGCAAATAGAATTGCTGGTAGGCTTTATAACGGAGTTCCGCAAGCTTTTCCATGCTCAACTGCGGAGTTTCAAAGGTTGGTCCTGCAGTATCATATTTGTCAAAGTCGGTGACTCTAAGCCAACCGTTAGCTATAACCTGCTCATACATGGGTGTGCCTGGGTAAGGTGTTGCAACGTAAAAGCCCACATCGTCAGGGTTTAGTTCCTTAACAAAGCGGATGGTTGCCTTGGCAGTTTCCTCAGTTTCGCCTGGAAAACCCAAAACCACGTTGGCAATGGTCATTAGTCCCACGTCGTGGGCTGTTTTGTATGCTACACGTGTCTGGTCTAGCTTGATTTTCTTGTTCATGGCACCCAAAATGGCTTCAGAACCTGATTCCACACCAAGCCAAACCGCAATGCACCCAGCGTCATGCATGGTTTTGAGGAGTTCGCGGTCAACCATGTCTACTCGCGTGCCGCAATCCCAAATCATATCCAGTTTTCTGTCGTGAAGTTCCTGGCATATCTTCAGGACGCGGTCACGGTTAACGGTAAAGGCATCATCGTAGAATGTGACTTGAGTTACGCCGTATTTGTCGTGGACTAGCTGCATTTCGTCTACGACGTTTTTGGGGCTTCGCCAGCGGTATCCTCTGCCAAACATGCGAACTGTGCTGCAGAAGTCGCACCAGTACACGCAGCCTCGGCTGGTGATGAGGGGGATGAGGATTTTGCCCATGCGTTTGAGGCTGTCTATTGGCATAAGATGGTGGGCTGGGAAGGGTAGAGCATCTAGGTCTTCTATGAATGGGCGGTCGGGTGTTCGGACAATTGAGTCATCTTTTTTACGGAAAGTTATACCCATCACGTCGGAAAGGTTGCCACCCAATTTGTTAAGCAAATCTATGAAGGTCACTTCTCCTTCTCTGCGGACAACGATGTCTAAGCTTGGGTACTCTTTGAGGGCGTTTTCATCCCAAAACGTTCCATGACTGCCTCCAAGAACCGTGACGGCATCTGGGTGGATTTCCCGTGCGATATTAATCAAGTTCATGGCGGACTTGTAGAGAAGTGTTGTTGCGGTTATGCCGATGACATCAGGTTTTTCTTTGCTGATGCGGGCTCGGAAGAGTTCGGTGGTTAGTTTTTCTGCTTGGCAGTCGATGACGTTTACTTGGTGGCCTTCTTTTTCTGCCACTGCGCCAAGGTAGGCTAAACCCAGCGGAATAAAGGCTGGGTGGGAATGAACGTTAGGTGGATAGGGTGGATTGATGAGGGTAATTTTCAAAGCTGCTTCGCCCTTAGTGAGGGTTAGAATCGTTAAAACGCATTATATAGTTTTTGTAAATAACTTCGCAAACCCTAAAACACAGTTTTCTAGGAGAAACAGACGATTTTGCGTTCTGGAAATGGGGTTGTATGGTATGCGTGAAAAATCTATACCCACTATTATATACTCTCAACAGATACGAAGCAAAAAAGTTTGCAGTCTGTACCTGTTTGGAAAAACACACGGTTGGTTTCAAAATATTAGGAAAAAAGAGTAAAGAAAAAGTTGTTGGATGAAAAACTACTTGTAGAGTTGTTCCCAACGTGCGAAAAGTTCCAGTACCTCGTCGCCGTTGTGGTCTTTTAGGAACTCGCGTGTTTCTTTGTCGGCAGCAGCTTCTTTTTGGAATTTGTGGATATATTCGGCTTTCTCAGCAAGGAAGATTATACCGTCTACTCCTTGGCGTGCAACGCGGGTGGCAACAGTCATGATTTGTTTTGTTGTGGCGACAGTTTCCCAAGTTTCGTTTGGTCCGCGGACATAGAAGTTGACAAAGAACGGCTTTTTGAGTTGACTCTTAAAGCCGCGTGCAATGGTTTCCCAGTACCATGGAGTCGGATAGCTTTTGCTGAACATGGGCACCACAAAATAGTCAGCGTACTGTGCTAAGGCGTCAAAGTCGTAGCCGAAACGTAGTTTGCCAAGCAATGGGTCGGGCAAAAGGTTGACAAAAAGTGGTTTGCCGCTGACAATTTCTTTAACTTCCGCAAGGAAGTCAGTTACGGTTTTTGCTCTCCACTCAACCCAGCTCAAGCCGCTTTTACGCTGCTGTTCGATGCATCTGGGGCAGGTACAGAAGTGTTGGTCTGCGAAATGTTGGCTGCTGATGCTGATGCCAGGTGTGACTTTGGCAGATTCAGCGATGATTTTGAGGTTGTATTCACGGGCTTCGGGGTTAGTCATGCAGACAACGTCCCAGCGCAGGTTGTAGCGTTTGTTTGTGCGCAGGGCTGGTCCCCAACTGCTGACGGAGACCCAGTCGGGGCGTTTTGCTGCCATGAAGTTGTCGCCAAAGCATGCGATGTTGGTGTACATTTCTGGGTTGGGTTTTCCAACGATTCCTGATTCAGATTTTAACCGATAGAAGTTAATGTCGACGCCTTGAGCAGGCTCGGATTGATAGAGGAATGTGCCGAATTTCAAGTTCAAACACCATATTTATCTTAGTTTGTTAGGATTAAAAGTGCAGGTTATTTAAGTCTTTTCAGTTGACTCCCAAAATGGGCTTCTTTTACAATATTGATTAATGCGTACTTGACAAATGGTGGTAAACCAACCGACGCGTAATCTGATCTGTCCTCATGCACTTCTTTGAGGACGTTAGCGGCAAAACATTTGATTATTTCGCTCCAACTTTTGATGTCTGCGGGCAGTAGGTTCTTTTTGTAATCGTCATCCATTTTGGCTGCCACAAGTAAAAGCGCCCTTGCTTGGATGCTTTTCTGCAAAATTGCTGCCAATTCCTCAGGCGACACTGCTAAACCATCTGCTTTGGAAACCTCTGCCGATAGCTTCTCGATGGGTAAGTGTCTTTCTTTTAGTCTGTCCAGAACAGTGCGGGTTCCCCAAAACGGCTCCTGCTTTAGCAGTGCCTCCCTTACAGCTTGCCTTGTGCATAACCCGATTGCTTTGCCTACTTTCGAGGCTGGACCCGCCAAAACAAGTTTTTTCCCGACGCCGTTTGAAGCAACGGTTAAGCTGTCAGTAATTGAGCCAGTTGCCGAATCTCCAGTGTATCGGCTGCGTA
>JBJKPJ010000103.1:0-4392 GCA_046706605.1 Bathyarchaeia archaeon
GCGGTGTAGTTCATCGTTTTCAACATTAAGGACAGTCTTTTTTGCGCCTTCAAAGTGTTTACATAAATCTACGGCGACTCGTAGGGCTTTGCTAGCTAGCTCGCTGCTGTCATAGGCTACCAGCAGCTTGCAGAGTTCAGTTTTCCTTTTAGTAATAAGCACTGAGCAGGGCGCGTGCAACGAAACTTTTTCTGCTACACTTCCCAATGCATAACGCAAGCCTTGGTCTTCGGTGATGTTTCCCATGATTACCAGATCGCTTTTTAGCTCTTTTATTTTTTCCAAAATTCTATCAGCAGGGTCTTCAGCACGTTCCAGAATGGTAGTGACAGGGATGTTTTCTTCTTGAAAGAATTCTTCAGCGGTGCGCAGGATTTTTTCCCCGTTTTTTTTGTAGGTTTTGTTGAGTTCTTCTAAAATTAGGGGCGGAAGCTCGTAGCTGGCTTTCAACTCTGGGTGCATAAAGTCATGCGTCATTACATGCATCGCAGTGATGTTTGAACCGTAATTCTTGCTGATTGCGGCGGCAAGCTCTCTTGCTCTTAGACACGAATGAGAACCATCTAGGGGCAAAATAATGTTTTCAAACACCTTACGTCCCCACCTATAATTAGAGATTTCTATCTATTTTAATTTTAGCGGAATCAGCTTCTGGATAGAAATAAAAGTTAAAGAAAACAGGCTCACTTGAAGAATTCCCAAGCGATATTAAACCGCCACGGATCACCCTTTTCAGAGAGACATATCTGGTCGTTTTCCTCTAAAATTAAACCCTTAACCCGCAGCTCCTCAAACGCTTTCGGGAAAGCTTCCTCTGGGTATTTGCCGAACTTTGCTTTAAAATGCTGGCGGTTAACTGGGACGCGTACATAAATCATCATCATTGCCTTGCGCATCTCGTCTTCCAACCCAGTCATTGCAAGCCGCGAAATCGGAAATACCTGATGTTGGGCGGCAACTATGTATTCGTTTACATCTTCCACATCTGAATAGTGGAAGCGTCCAATGTGGCCCATGAAAAATCCTGCGCCTGTGCCAACGACCTCCATGGAAGGGACTTCGCGGTCTTGTTTTAACCGTGAAAACCGGTTGTGGCATGTTGGGAAATATCCGTTGTCTTTTAAAATCCTGTACGCAGCCAGATACAGTTGTAGCTCCTTTTGATAATCCCCCATAGAAGGCAGCTCTCCGTCTGCTATTTTTTTAGCCAACGGCGTGTCACTGTATAAATCCAGTGGATAGCAATCAACACTGTCGACCTCCAACTCCAGTGCCTGCTTTAAGTCCTCTTCCCACTGCTCCACGGTCTGCCCAGGAAGGTTGTATAGTAAATCGATGCTAACGCCCAACCCATTTTTCTTAACCTCCTTTAGCTCCACTAAAGCATGTTTACCGCTGTCTCTTAACGCCAACATTTTTCGGTAATCTTCATTGAAGCTTTGAATTCCAATATCTAACTGCGAGACATTCTTGCCAGCTAGCAACGCAAGTTTTTTAGACGAGAGACTTGTTGTGCACGCAGTAAATTTAGTCATGCTGTCTTTGCCAATGTTGAAATTCTCATGGCAAAAACCCAAGACATCGGTTATCTGCGTTTCATTAAGAACTGAAGGGCTTCCGCCGCCAACATACAACTCGGTAAAAACGCTTGATTTAATGTACCTGCTCTCCGCATAGTTGCGGAGCACTTTTTTTAGTGCCTTAAGGTATGTGTCGTAGAAGGCTTTTTCGCAGTTAACTGGAAAATAACAAAAAGCGCATCTTCCATCACAGAAGGGAATCCAAGGCTGCAACTCTTTGGGTCCAGTTAAATCGTTTTCTTTGTTAAGGTAGTTTTTGAATGCTTCAATGGTTTCTGCTGTTGGTGGCAGGTTATTTCTGTATGTCATTGGAGGCCAATGGGCAAGTGAATTATAGGGTAAGACGTCCCGAGTTATAGGTAACACCTTGGTGAGTGTAAGATTTTAATTGCTTAACTATTAAACATACCTAATAAATATAAACGATAAAGTATCCAAGCGGTTCGAGCTAGAAATTTAATTTCCCATATGCCAGCTTCCACGCCTCCGTGAACTGAGTTCTGACAGCCAAATACTTCAACTCATATTTATCGGATCAGGAAAGATTCGCAATGGTCAATAACAGATTTTTTAAGGCTTTTATTTAAGTAAACCTTTGTTATGCCATGCAAGTGTTAAAGCTCAAAATCCTGCTGATCCTCACTGCCTTAACAATTATTGGCGAAGTTGCCTCGATATTTCTGTGGACCACCAACCACGCCGTCGGAGGCGAACCCACTGCGCGCTTCAGTTTGGCGGTTGACTATCGATTTGCTGTTGCCAACGCCGCAGTCTTTGCCGTTCTTAACATTTTGGCGCTTATTTGGATTTTTAGAAGAAACAAAATCGGTGCCCCACTCCTAATCGCCATCTCCGTGCTCAACAGAGCCATATCATACCCCCTCTTCATAGGCGGTGCCCACGGCATATTCATAACATGGACAGTAATCCTGGTAATTTTTGCCTACAATGAATTTCGGGGTCTGAGCAACTTTGAAAACGCTTTTCTCTTAACAGGAACCGTTTTGGATCTAGCCATTTCCAGCTTGCTTTTCAGCGCGGCAGATAATGCGGGTTTGGGACTTGGTTTCTACATAGTTGTTTTAGCTGTTTTGACGGGAATTGTGGCAGCGATCAGAAATCTGCGGTAATCTACTTCTTTTAATTTTGATTGTGATTGTCATCTGCCAATAGCAACTATTTTTATCGATATAGTAACTCTATTTATTTGTAATTTTTTATGATTGGGAGGTGATAATGTGTCTTTATTTAGGCGTAAAGAGGAGCAGAAAGTTCCCCTAAACAACGACGTAGTAATGAAATGCATGTGCGGAATGTGCCCTGTTCAAGCGCAAAGTTCCTGTAGCACCCCGAAACTCAAACTAATGATGGATATGAAGGCAAATATGGGTATGAAAAACACAGAAATGCCCGCCGGCTCAATGAGTGCAATGCCAAACCAAATGGGCGAAATGAAGATGCCCAGCCCAGACAAGTTGGCAGGACCATACTGTTCAATCAGCAAAGCAGCCTGCAACGACTTGGACAGAAATAAAGCCTGCATATGCAACACCTGCCAAGTCTACAACGAATACAACCTAACAGGGGGCAAACCAATAGAACACTTCTGCTTCAATGGAAAAGCAACATAACAAAATTATTTTAGCTATTTTTTTATAATAAGGCTAGATGTTGTTTAATTCGACGTTTTTTCAATAGTTATTAAAACTTATGAACAGTTCTCAAGTACATTTATATCGTGTTAAGCATTTGTATGTATTAACAGAAGGCGACATAAAACGTCGAGCGTAATAGTCGCTGTAAGCATCATTGCAATCGCAGTGTGCTTCTTAGCTATTGAAATATACTTAGCTAAAAAAAGCAGGAGGGAGAAGTGCCAGTTCAACCACTGGAAAGCCTAAATAAACGAAAAGCAAACATGAAATTAGTGGTAAAATTGGAGCCTTTGGTTTGAGTTCGCAGGCCAGATGCTTTCAGTCAAATGCACAAGAGCAAAAGGGGAAAGCAAAGCAACCTGAGAACCAAACCCAAAGCACAAAACGTTTCTAAAAATCAAATACATCTCAGCTCAATTTTAATCGCCCATTCAATATCGGGCTGTTTGCAATATTTTTATACTTAGATTCTAAGTAGCTGTTGCCTTTTTGTTAGCGCGTGCAAATCTAAATTAGCCCTTTGATTTTTTCAAAAATATCTTGTGCAAGAATTGTGCTTCCACAGTGCTGACAAACTATTTGATTGCCAGTTGCGGGAATTGGTATTGGTGCGTTGCACTCGGGGCATTTCGTTTTTTGCAGTACGAGTCCTCCTTTGTCCATGTAATCTTTCAATGTCGAGAAGTCTATTACTATTTGAATTCGCTCTTTCTTCTTTTCAGCCTCAAGTTCTTCCCTTCTTGATTGACAACAACTCATGATAGTCTGTCTAAAAGCTGGAAATTCATTTTTCCCTATCCCAACGATATGAAAAACGTGGTTTTCAACATCATCGGCAATTGAAACAAAGGGAATCAGAGTTCCTCCTACTGAAATCCCAGCCAATTTTGACAGGGGTATCGTTAAAACTTGATGGTATGACTTCCCAAAAATACCATGAGCTTCAAGAAACAGCAGTCTTTGACTTGTTAAGGCAAGTATTCCGTTTTTTCGAGTCTTGACATCTTGGGTGCGTCGTCCATATTGGGTGCGAATCACTGT
Organism: Bathyarchaeia archaeon; assembly: GCA_046706605.1. Classification (GTDB taxonomy): domain Archaea; phylum Thermoproteota; class Bathyarchaeia; order Bathyarchaeales; family Bathycorpusculaceae; genus Bathycorpusculum. The sequence continues at coordinate 4,277 of JBJKPJ010000103.1, forward strand.
CTTTTCGGCGGTTTCTCGATTTCCTTCCCATGAGGATACTAATTTTTCTCCTTTTTCAAAATAAATTGATTCTTGCCAAGACATGGATTTTTCTCATCTGTGAAACTCTTCTATTA
>JBJKPJ010000104.1:0-3661 GCA_046706605.1 Bathyarchaeia archaeon
GGGCTAGGATTGTTGGTGATCGAGAGGAAGCCAGTTCTCCTTGGAGAGTTTGTCCGCCGTATCCCCAGACATGGGGTAAGGGTGCACCATTTGGTCCAAGTGTGCCCCCAACTATGGGGGTCCCAACTGGGAGGATCTCTTCGTTAAGGGTTGTCATGGTTACAGTGTAGTCTTGCCTGATTACGTTTCCACTACCATCTGTTACATCGGTTGGAGTGTATACAGGTATGTTCGCAATTAACTGGTTGGTAAATTTCGGTATTGTTTTAGGGTCAAGTATTCCTGCATTCGCTTTAGGCGCTGCATTGACAGTAAGAGCAGTCATCAAAGTAGAAGCAAGCAGAACAAACGACAAAATAACAAAAACACTACTTTTTGCTGTTTTTTTCAAAATCTTTCCCCAAATTATTGGTAATAGAAATATTTTTTTCTAATTATTAATAAATTTGTGATTGCCACTGCACAATCACATAGTTTGATAAACACACAATAAACATGCACAAAAAACAAGTTATAATTGTGTTCTCGTAAAAATTAGTAGTTATAATAGGGTCATTAAACCAAATATTTATCGAATTTTCAGTCGAAATCTCCAATTCACCTGGGTTCAAACCCAGCTTGACGTTTCAGCAACAAACAGGTCGTTTGAAGTGTAGATAATACTTGGATTCCGGCAAGCCGGAAGAACAACATCTCTCAAATTAGCTGAGAATATGCACGGCCCTCTTTTACTATTAACCATGCTTTCTAATTCTACTTACTAATCTGCATTGGAGTTTTCCGTATTTTTCGTTAAACAATCTTACCGCTAGAACATGACGAAGGGATTAACATTTACTCAAACAGTCTTTTCCCAACTATTCACAATTTATTTGCTTAGAATAACTGAACTTTAGATTCAAAAACAATGCATAGCGTAAAAGGCACAATGTAATTTCTGGTTTACTTGTAACTAAAAAAAAAGAAAATTTAAAGAGAATAAACAACATCCTTTAAGTGAAGCTACATGCGGAAATTTTTGATTCTTTGGATGACGGCAGTTTTGGTTTTGGCGGCATTCTCTGTTGGTCCAAGCAGCGTCATGGGCGCAAGCCAAGACACATATAGCATTGCTCTTCAAGGTTTTTTGTGGGATAAAACCTCTCTAAACGCCCTTATTGTGACTTCCTACAATGATTCTTGGTGGAGCAGCAGTGACATTGATATTGCTCTTCGCGCTGTGGGTCAGTGGAATGACGCCATAGCAGCCTTTGCCCAAAACTACTCCGAGTACTCTTATCTGTCAGACCTCAGAATCCAAACCACCGTTTCAAATGAAAGCTTGCCGGGTTATGACATTTACATAAGCTGGTCGGATATGCCGCTTAGTAATAGTTCTGATGAGGTGGGTTTATCGTTGCTTGCCACAACCTATCAAGGTACCATCAGCAACTGCACCGTACAGTTATCTACTCGCGATTTCCATGGGGATGCACTGGTTGAGGGCGACATGCAAAATATTGCCCTCCATGAGTTAGGACACAGCTTGGGGCTTGGACATAGCAACTACACAGACGATTTAATGTATTACTCCTACACAATTGGTAGCCCCGCAAAAGCTGTGTCCACGCTGGATGTCTATGGTGTGGCAACCTTGTTTTCTTGGGAGCTAGAACCAGCCAACTTTCACCCCTACTACGGCTGGCTAAAAGTTAACTCAGTGGTTTTACCTGACACCATCCCCTATCGGGGATTGCCAGTTTCCAAAGCAAACCAACGCCCCGACACCCTTGCAAACAACGCTATATTCCAGTTTTTTGTGTTGATGCTTGGGATTTTGATTCACCCAGAAATCTTTGCAACCGTTTTGGCTTTTTTTGTCATCTGCGTCATTATAGCAGTGTACCCCTCAAAAAGAAGACGCAAAAAATCTGGCGGTTAGGGCTCACTCATAAACTGCAAAAACTCTTTTAGAGTTCGGGGTTTTAGGGTGTAGTTGGTTTTTCGCTCTTGACCGATGGTGGAGGATGGCTTGTTTCCGTAGTCATGCCCTGGATAAACCTCTACTTTGTCATCTAACGCAAGCAATCTGCCAAACAAGCTCTCGTACATGCTTTTTGCGTTGCCGCCTGGAAAATCTGTCCGCCCACACTCCCCCACAAACAAAGTATCGCCAGTGAGCAACTTTTTGTTATCCACCAAAACACAGATGCTGTCGACGCTATGTCCTGGCGTGTATAGGATTTTCAGCTGGATTTTGCCCACCAACAAAGTTTCGCCGTCTTCGACTGGGATGTCAGGGTTGGTTTTGGACTGGCTGTAGGCGACGGTTTTTGAGCCGAAAATCGAGACCAACTCGGTGTTTCCTGCGGTGTGGTCAGAGTGCCCATGCGTGTTTATGACGTATTTGAGTTGGAAGCCCTGTGTTTTGAGGGGTTTGATGATTTCAGAAGCGTTGTAGCTGCTGTCAACCACCGCCGCCTCACCTGCGTCCTCGTCGGCGATGATGTAGCTAAAGTTGTCGCCATGCTGCTGGATTTGCTTAAAAAACATTTCAACCCATCCGCTCCAGCTCTTTTCTGCGTTGCGCCAACATCTCTTTAGCAATTCCCTGTCCCTTCTTGGAGTAAATTAAGCCAACAATTCTCTCCCAATCAAAACCTTCCCGCGCATTGTAGGTAGGAAACTCCTCTGGAGTAAACATGACGATTTTATCAGCATCATAGAGGATTCGAAACGGCTCGGAGGGGCTGTCAGGGTGGTCATGGTGGGTGGCGATGATTTGGCAAACCTGCATAATGAAGTCGTCGGGGCAGCCCAGTTTTTTGAGAATTTCTGTGGCGATCGGGGGACCTTTTGTATATTGGTCTTTTATGGTGCAGCCGCCAATGTCATGCAAAATAATCGCCGTGTAAGTTAAATCAGCCAATTCAGGTTTAACGGGGAAGTTTTGTTTTGCGATGTTAAAAACGCGCTGCGTGTGAGAAACTCCAAAATCATTTTTCTCTAAAATGGGTGTTGCTAGCTCAAAAACCTTATCCGTATCCAATTCAGCTCGCCTTCGTTTTATGATTCTGTTGGTAGGTTATTTACCTGCTCCCACAAAGCTTAGGGATAACCGTGATTTCTGATCCAAATAGGTTTCTCAAACGTTCAAACTTCTTAATCTTGTACCAGAAAACCTTTCTTTAAGCAAACTCACTATGATACAGTAAGGAGCACAGAAAAGATGACGGAAACCCAAAAACAGAAGAAAAAACGCAGAAAACAACAACTGGTTATTTTAGAAACGGTTCAGGAAGAAGAAGCAGCAATCCAAAACGCAATCGAAGTCACAGAAGCGCTTGAGGAAATAAAAAAGCAGGGAAAACGCCTCGACATCCAAGTTTGCCCTCGATGCAAAAGCCCAAAAATCAAACGCGCCAAAAGCACAGGCGGAGACATGTGGGGTCATATGGGATTGGCGCCGCCCAGCTATGAGTGCCCTGAATGCGGCTGGCAGGAACGAATGGTTTTGAAGGCAACTAACAAGCCCCTGACAGTGCGGGAAGTTGAGTTAATTCGGGAAGCTATGGAAATAGAGGATAAAGAGACAAGTAACAGCGGTTAGGCTTCGTATTTTGTGGGGTCAGCTATGCCTGCTTCTTGGAAGGCTTTTTTGCGGTTCACACATGACTCACAA
>JBJKPJ010000105.1:0-3984 GCA_046706605.1 Bathyarchaeia archaeon
CGTTGAAAGCAGTTTCCCAACTGGTATCAAAGACGAAGTTGCGGTGCCAATTGGGCACACTCCCACGGTGCAGAACCTTGGAAGGCGAGATACATAGTGGTAACTTTTCTTTGTTTTTGAAAATCGATAAATAAGACAGGCAACCTATGGCGTGCCACCGCTAATATTCACATTGTAGAGGGACATTTCGTCAACGTAGACTGTTCCATTAGTTCCGTAGAGGCAAGGCATAAAGTATAAGGTTGACTGGTTTAGCGCGGAAGTGTCTCCACCGATCAGATCCCAGAGTTTTTGGCCGTTCATCCAACAAGCGAGTTCACCGTTAGTTCCAATGTGAGTATACCACTCAAAGTGAACCCACTGATCACGAGGCAGGTTTATCCCAGGGTCTGCGAGCATGTATTGAGTATGGGTGGTGTCTTCCCACCACAATGTTAATCGAGAACCTGTCCACGAGTTTAGACCGAGCTTTCCAATGGGTTCGTAACGTGAGCCAACACTGCCCTCTATTTGGAATAAGACAAGCCATTGGCTGCTGCTGGTATTGGCAACCACAGTGCTTGGAATGTACATCCAAAAACTGAAGTAGAAGTCATCTTGAATAAGAGAACCTGGATAGAGGTCAAATTCTATTCGACCGTCAACTGTAGTCAATTGAAAAGCATGAGTGCCGCTTGGGGATAAGTCAAACGGCACGATTGAAACGGTGTCGTCTTGATGATTCCCGTTGCCGTGCGTCGCAAACGGTATTCCCAACTGATTTAGACTCGAAATGCTGCTTGCGTTTACACTCCAAACTGGCGGAACCAGTGGCTGCGGGGTGGCGGTTGGTGGCGGCGACGGGAAAGGAGTCGGTGAAGGAGTTAAAGTTGGAGGGGGTTTAGGAGGGGCAGAATCAAGAATGGGTGTTGGTGTAATGGCTGGATTGATTGGAGAAGTAGCCGATTGTAAGGGAGTTAGAGTTTTTGAAGGCGATGCAACTGGTGCTGATGAAGGAAACGGCGTGGGGGTGAACGAAGGATTTTCAGAGCTTAAAGACAAGGAGGGTGCTGGACTCGAAACGATCCAGTACAGAACAGCAGTCAAGGTCAGTAATGCAATGAGTATTATGGCATAAACTGCTTTAAGTTTAAACTTCATATTTTCTTCAACCCTATGCTAATGAAAAGAAGCCCAGAAGTCGGCTCGAATCAGCGAGGCACCAAAAATTCGCGATGCAAAGAATCGGTATCTACGAGCTTCTTTTTCTTCTGGTAGGACCTTACCATGTATATAATTTGCAGAGGGTTATATTAACTAGTTAGACAACTGAAAATGAACTACCCGTGGATTCCGCCGCGGGGCATCCAAAACTAAACGCGGTTTATGCATTGCTCGATTTTCTCGTTTGTGACGAAGCATGCAGTTCTAACGGCCATAAACATCTGACCACAAATGCCCACACCACACCAAAGCCTCAAATTATTGATAGAAAACTCTTCAAACAGCACCATAGCAGAACCCATTTGAAAACACACACTATCTCGGAAATCAAAATCTTAGGTGGAGCAGGACAAACAATGCATATTATCTCCATTGTGAACTCTAGCACCCAGCAGCCGGTAGCAACGCTCATCAGCAAACATTTTAAGTACTTCCAACAGCCTACTCACAATTGAGCCAACTAGTACCTTGCGCTGGCACAAGTCCTTGCCTTTTCCAGGTCTTTCACCTCCTCGTCCAATTGTGACAAGACCTATTGACTCAAAGAGAAGATAGAATTAGTTGGACGCATTCATCCTGCGCTACCGCGGTAGGTATTCTGCAAAGTTTTTATAAAAAAAGTGGGTTGTTGAGTTGTTTTTTGTAAATGACTACGGTTAAACCTTACCGTTCATGTTGACGTTGTACAGTGCCATATTGTCGACGTAGACTGTGCCAGGCATGCCGTAGAGATCGTTCATGAAGTACATCGTTGAGGCGTGTAGTGCTGATGTGTCAACACCTGTAACATCCCAGAGTTTTTGGCCGTTCATCCAACAAGCGAGTTCACCGTTAGTTCCAATGTGAGTATACCACTCAAAGTGAACCCACTGATCACGAGGCAGGGCAACTCCGCTGTTTGATAGTTCGGTTTGTACTGCGTTGGTGTTTTCCCAGTAGAGTGTCACTGAGGGCTTGTCCCATGAGTTTATGCTTATCTTTCCGATTGGTTCGTATCGAGAGTTAGCAGTGCCTTCGATTTGGAATAGCACCAGCCACTGACCCGAGCTTGGGAGACCCATTGAGCTTGGCACGTAAATCCAGAAGCTGTAGTAGAAGTCGTTTTGTATCAGCGAACCGGGGTAGAATTGGAATTCGCATCGTCCGTCAGTAGATACCATTTGGAAAGCTTTTGTCCCGCTTGGAGATGATCCGCCTGGAGCTGTGGCTATGGTTACTGTGTCGCTCCCGGAGTCTCCGTGGACTGCGCTTTGTATGCCAAGTTGGCTCATGCTTGAGATTTCAGCATTTGTGCTCCAAACTGGTTTCGTTGTTGTTACTGTAGTAGGTGTCGGAGTGGGAGTTACGGTAGGCTTTGGTGTCGGGGTTGCCGTAGGAGTCGGAGTTGGGGTTGGCGTTGGAGTTGCAGTGGGCTTGGGTGTTGGAGTAGGAGTCACAGTTGGAGTCGGACTAGGAGTAGGTGCGGGATCTCCTGTTACGTATGTTGCGTACATGCTAAACTGCGTAGTACCCCAGCTGGTGAAGGAGCCGTAATTTAAAGACAGCGTTGGATTAGTTTCTAAGCCATTTCCCGATGATCCCCCAATATCACAGGTCCAATAGACGGTAGAGGTTGAAATCACCGTTAACCAGTAGTTGCTGCCAGCTGTTATTGGAACGGACAGAGACGCTGAAACCCAACTGTTAGCCACAGTCGACACGTAAGAGCTCTGACCCAACAAGGTTGCGGGTGCGCCGTTCACGTCAGAGTAAACTCCGAAGCTGACTTGCGCGCTGGAATTAAGGAAATACATCGAAATCGACGTAATAGTGCCAGTGGCAGGAGCTTGGTATCTGCTTGAGTCTTTGTTTAATGCAGGCGTTCTGTCGATGTAGGAACCGACAGTTGAATATCCGAAAGTTGATGTTGTCGGGGTTGCCGTAGGAGTCAGAGTTGGGGTTGGCGTTGGAGTTGCCGTCGGACTTGGGTGACTGAAACGCTTTGCGTCTACAAACGGCGCCTGCATAGCGATGCTCATAACAAAAAGAACTATGAGAAACAGTGCTAGTGCTTTCGCTAAGACTTTTTTTCTTAGTTTCATTTATTTGTTCCCCCTTGAAAACAGTCTATATGCTTAAGCTGTTATTGAGTCTCAGTGTTTAAGCGGTGAACACAAAAACGCATCGGCAACAAATCCATTAGATCAAACATAGAACTCCCGAAATTGAAGTCACAAACGGAAGATACTCAGAATTTCTTTTCATATAGTCTTCATTTTCAGAATCAATTTATTGCACACATTGCTGGAGTTTATTGTGTCACGAGGGTTTGAGGTTGATGGGGATAATCAAGCCATTAATTGTTCACGAAGCTTTAAGATCTAAGATCGCCTAAAATGCACTAATCAAATCAACTGAAGGTGAGAGATTGGTTGGGAAGAAACAACGAATTCTTGTGACTGGCGGGGCGGGCTTTATAGGCTCAACCTTGACCCAGATGCTTTTGGAGGAGAATTACGCGGTCATAATCTATGACAACTTGGTTTCTGGAAAACTAGAAAACCTTGGAGAATATCAAAAACATTCGAATCTTAAGTTTGTGAAAGGAGATATTCGAGACAAATCCCGGTTGAATGAAGCATTAGGCTACGTGGACGCTGTTATTCACCTAGCTGCATTAATTGACGTGTCAGAATCAGTGAAAAATCCCTTCGAAACAAACGACGTCAATGTTGCTGGGACTCTAAATGTGCTTCAATTGGCAGCAAACAAAAACATAAAGAAGTTTGTCTTCGCTTCTTC
>JBJKPJ010000106.1:0-5222 GCA_046706605.1 Bathyarchaeia archaeon
ACTTAACCTGTGGAAAACCGAAAGAATTCATGAAAACTTACCTAAAAGCGTATTACTCAGTCACAGAAACCAAAACCAAACTTATCCCCAACGTTTCCCAAACACTAAACACTCTCTCAAAAAAAGCTAAAATCGCCTTAATCACTATGCGACAAACCCCAAACCAAGCCATCTACAAAGAACTAGACTGTTTAGGTATAGCCCAGTACTTCACGTACATAATAACAGGAGCAGACGCACTCAAACCTAAACCTTCCCCAGAAGCCCTAATCCGATGCGTAGAAGCCTTCGACATAGACATGGACAACTGCATAATTGCTGGAGACTCAGTTAACGATGTGCGGGCAGGCAAAGCAGCTGGCGCAAAAACGGTGGCGGTGCTTTCAGGTTTGTATGGTTGTGAAGAATTAACAAAGGAACAACCCGATTTGATTCTGCCAGATATCAACGTATTGCCAAATTTCATCAAATAAACCATCGTTTTTTGTATATCAAATTTCGATATATTGCTAAAATTTGCCTAAAGCAGTTATATGGCGCTGGAAAAATAAAGTTTAATTAAAACCTCAATGTTTACTGAATATGGAGAAGGCTTCAGCGGGTAGAAAGAATGAACTTTGTTGAAATAATGTTAGGGGAGAAATTAAAAGACATTGACCCAGCGTTGGACATCATGGGCTCAGACCGCAAAGTGCTACAGGTCGCGTGCCAAGATTTTACAAACTACCTAAAATTCCATTGGAACCTAATCGGTAAAGAAGCAAACCAATGCGAACTTGTAGAAAGACTGGAAAAGCTGTACAGAGAAGACACAGCAGAACTGGAAGCATTCTTAACTGTTTGGGCAGGTACATGGTTTAAGAAATGGAAAGAACGCGTTAAACTACTCATCGGCAACCAAAACACCAACAAATGGAACAAAATGAGTAAAACACTCGCCGACGCAGAACCACTGTGGCGCAAAATAGAACGCAAACAAGAAATCCAAGAAGTGGTTGTTTCAACCCTGATAAAGAACGGAGAAATCTGCGGAACCGAAATCTTAGCTGAAAACCTTCTAAAAATGGAGCTTGGAGAACGTAAGCTCCAGAGCCTAAGCGACCAAGAAAGACTCTTTAACACATTAAACAACGCCTTGCGGAAAGCGCGGGAAATGGCTCAAAGCAAAGGACCACTAATCTTTGTCAAAGTCGACAAAGGATACTATGACGCTTTGAGCGACTAAACTACTTTCTACAGTTCGTAGTAATTAAACGGTAAAATGCTTCTTTACAGCAAGCATCATCAAAGTCTCAAGAAATTAAACGTAAAATAAGAAAAGTTTTTGTTTAGCGGATTGTTGCAACTCTTTCTCGTTGCAGAGTTTTTGTCCGCCAGGTGTAGCGTCTTAGAGTTGTGGTTTCTCCAAACCCGCATGCTGCACAACGTTTGTGCCTAACGTGGTATGCACGCCTTCCGCAGCGCCTGCACATAATGTGGACTGTTTTGCCCTGACGCTTGCCCATCGATGGAGTGCCTTTTCCCATTGTTCATCTCACCGTGGTGGAGGAGAAATAAGTACTACGTTGTCTCCTCGGACAATGATAAGTCCCAGTCTTTTTTGGTCTTCAACAACTGTGGTGTCTTCTGTCTCTTCAAGAACTAAGTTCAGGTGCTGGTCGAAACCCTTTAGTCTGCCTCGAAGGCTTTTGCCGCCCTTTAAACGAACCAATACGATTTTGCTGAGGTTCTGTTCAAGGATTTCGGTTGTCATTTCGCTCATATTGGAATCCTCAAATATCTTTATCCTTTCTATACTTTATATCTCAACATTTAAACCTATCTCAAAACCTACTGAAAACAACGGTTCATAGAAAGCCATTTTAGATAACCAGGTAACTATCGGCTTTATCCTATAAAAAGTAAGAATAGTTTATCTTAATAATTCATATAAACAGGGCTCCCTTGGAGTTAAGCAGTGAGACGAAAGAATTACAACTAACGCAAAAAGAAACAAAGCTTAACCCAAATCTAGGACTAAACTCCAGCTTTATCAAAGAGATATCAGGCAGTCCTATTTCCGCAAATAAAGTTGTGCGTTCAAGATTATCTGCATTCGACGCATACAATGATTAAACGCAGAACTTCGTTTACCAAGAGAATCAGCAGAAATTCACCAATTAGGAAAAATATTAATTCTTCTTAGAGCGCCCATGTATCCTCCGACTGCCACATAGGCGTATTCGCCGTTTGGAGCCACAGGCACCAGTACAGCGATAGAAGTAGCAGTTATTTATTGTCGAAGTCACCTTGTTTTGGACCACGTCTTTACCGGCAACTAATTATTCTAAATACTTTTGGTTCAACATGCTTATTTCTTCAAGCAAATAAGTATTATTGAAGCAAAATGCTCACCAATGATATAACTTTGGGTTCTTTTGCAATGCTGTTTCTTATTTCAGGCTGCTTTCCAGCCTATTTCAACTTCATGACCTGTGCAGCAAGTTTATGGATTATTGGCTTTGGTATCATGAATGTTCATGTCTTTATCATGTCACGGAAGAAATCTTGAGCTCTCTTTATCTCTTTCTCTGTCGATCTCCAGCGATTAATAGCGTCAAAATGACCAATAGCAAAAGCTCTGATGCGCGCGCCAATCAAAAAAATTTCGACCGTGAAAGAGCCAGAAGTGAAAATCAAAAACCGAACTTGGGAATAAGCTACCGCTGGATGCTTGTAACTTATAAGGTTGAGAAGATAAAGTACTCGACAAGAAACTGCAGGCAGCAAACATGGTGTCGATAATTGAATTTTTAATCATCTTTGCAACGGGGTTCGGATTTAACCTAATCCCGTTTGCTGGACCATCTAATTTGCTGATTGCATCTACCGCAGCCATAAGCTTAGGAAACGCAGACGCTACAACGCTTATTATTATTGGCGTTATAATCGCGCTTGGCGCAGCTTTAGCCAAAGGCGTCCATTACATGATAACCTTCTTTGTAAGTGGCCATTTAGGCAAGAAAAGGCAGGAGCGGTTGGATATGGATGCAGGTAAAATTCGGCGATGGGCTATGCCGCTTTTGTTTTTGGTTGCTGCCACGCCGTTGCCTGATGAACCTGTGGTTATTCCATTGGGGCTGATGAAGTATAGCCCAACAAAGTTTTTTGTTTCGTACTTTTTGGGGAAACTGTCCATCACTGTTGCGGGGGCGTTTATTGGGCAAGAGGCAAGTGACATGTTTTCCAAGTGGCTTAGCCCTGATGCGATGATTGTAATCTCCATAGTGCTAACAATAGTCATCACGGTTATCTTGCTTAAGGTGGACGTAGGAAAGATTGCCAACCAAATTCTCCACCGCCAACCCGCCCAAAAGCAGGAGTAAACATTAATACCCAACCAGCAACTCACATAAAGCGATACACATGCCTACAAAACAACGACGTTACCCACTTAAAACCAAAGAAGCAAAACAAGTTCTGGATGAAGCCACAAAAACCTTCAAACACGACTTAGAAGCAGTGTTTGGTTCTAAGGCAACAGTTGAAGTTGTAGAATCTGACGTTGCAGAAATCTATTTGGTCGCTGGCAAACCTGTCCTCTACAAGCTAGAAGGCAGGGTTCTGCCTACTTTGCTGTTTGAGGCGTTTTTGGGGTGGGCGCCAAAAATCGTGGTAGACATGGGCGCGGTTCCTTACGTTTGCAAAGGCGCAACTGTTATGGCTCCTGGAATTGTGCGTGTGGAAGGCGGCTTTGGAAGTGGCGATTTGGTTCAGGTAGTAGACATAAAGCATGGCAAGGCATTGGCGATAGGTGAAGCGTTGCTTGACTCGGAGGTTGCTAAAACCACAAAAAAAGGACCAGTAGTAAAAAACCTGCATTACGTCAGTGATAAAATCTGGGACTACATCAAAACATTAACAGCATAACCTTGATTATATGCTGTCTTCGAAAAGTCTCCGCAGAGATTTCTGGATTTTCTCAGGGGTTTCGCCTACTTTATCCGCAATCTCCTTCACCGTTAATTCCCGATTTGTCATTCGAAGAATTTTCAGGGTCATTTCATCTATTCGACTTAATTTGTGCATAAGGGTTCTCCCGCTAATTTGGACTTTCGCCTCTTTTTGTTTAAGGCACGAATCCTCGTAACAGAACTACGGTGCATTTTTAAACTTTGCTAAGGACAGTTGGACAAAATTTTTCTCATAGCCCCATCTTATTTATATCCTAATACTGTTTAACAGAACAAATGGGCAAGTCACATCACTGCAGAAAGAACAAATGGGCAACAACGGCATCATTGCTTTTCTGTTTCTTTTGTTATATGCAATTGTGGGAAACCAGTGATAGTAACGGTAGATGAGGCGATTTTGATGTTCGCAGATTTTTCGATCTCAGCCAGAATCAATCTGCTTAAGTGGTCATGTAGTTGCCTTCGACTTCGAACCTCCGTCACATACCGCACCGCCAAGTTTATCCAGTTATCCGTAAACGACACAAAAATAGCAGGCTCCAGCGAGCGGCGAGTGAAATAGTATTTTCCTTCAAGCTTCTCCATAGTTTTTCGAGCGTTATCACCAACAGTTGCCGTCTCCTTAGCAACAATCTCAAGAACCATACTTATCGCGTGGTTCCAGTCACTATCATAGGTAACAGGCATAGCAATTTCATCCCAGATAAAATCAAAGTCCCTAGTATAATTATTCAAAGCTCCAGTCAAGACGGATCCGTTGGGAACAAGCGTTAACCGCCCAGTAGCCTGATCACCTGCAACCCACTCGCGGATTTCCATAAGAGTAGTATAGAAAATGCCGATGTCAATGACGTCGCCATATTTCTGGTCAATCGCTATTCGGTCACCAGCGCGGTACAACCCATTCAAAAAAATCATCAAACCGCCGATAAAATTCTTGAAAACATCTTGGATAGCAAAGGCAATCGCTGCCGCGATTAACCCAAATGCAATCAGGATGTTTTGGGTTTCAGCTATCCAGACGCTCACGAACACGACTAAGAAGGTGGCAGCGCCTAAAATTGAGAAGACTTTCCGTAGAGAGTAACGGGTTTTGGAATCATGAATCCCTTTGGTTACCAACTCTTCGAGCAGAACCCAGAAGATAAAATAAATAATTGACAAGGCAGAAAAGCTGAAGGCGGTTTTCTGCAGGTACACGTTGGGATACTGGATGTCTACAAACCACGAAAGAGCACTTACAACAATAAAAGAAATTAAAATCAGGAT
>JBJKPJ010000107.1:0-10428 GCA_046706605.1 Bathyarchaeia archaeon
GGGTGGGGCGGGTTCGGTTGCTGCTGCTGTTGCTTTGGCTACTCGTTGCTGTTCCCCTTGACTTAGTCGTTGAGGACGATGAACTTCACGACCAGATAAGCCCACCATCTCCAGAAGCATCTTTGCTCTTTTGCTACGTTCCCCTCCGAATTTTCCAGCAAGCTCCATAGCTAACTCCACATTTTCTTGAGCGTTTAGGTAGGGAAGGAGATTGAAGCTTTGGAAGACAAAGCCAATCTTGTCGCGACGGATTTTGTAGAGTTGCGATTCAGGCAAAACTGCGATATCAACATTGTCTATGAGCACTTTTCCTTTTGTGGGCTTATCGATGCAGCCCATTATGTTTAGCAGTGTAGTCTTTCCTGAACCAGATGGACCCATGATTGCGGTGAATTCGCCTTTTTTGATCTCAAGGTTAAGGTCGGTGAGGGGTTGTATGTCGCGTTTACCAAGTTTGTATGCCTTAGTTAGGTCTTCGATTTTAAGCACTAGCTCACTCATAACGCATTGCCTCCGCCGGTCTAGTTTTAGCTGCACGCCACGCCGGATACAGACTTCCAACCGCGCCAAGTAGCACTGCTGCTCCAAACCCAATTGCCATAAACTCTGGGCTTACACTTATAGTAGGAGTTGAAGCTGCGGCGCCAGAGCTTACGGTTACTACTGCACCACCGGCTCCACCGAATTGCCCCACGGCGGGGAGCAGGACTGACGAGAGGAAAGGTGCTGCAAAGGCACCTATGACCACGGCAACTACTCCCGCCATCAAGCTTAGCAATATGCCTTCGATGAGAAATTGGCTCATAACTGTTCGGTTGCTGGCGCCTATGGCTTTGAGAGTGCCAACTTCTTTTGTGCGTTCACGAACTGTGTAGAGCATTACAAACAGGACGATGATACTGGTTGCAGAAACAGCGATTATGATTTCTATGGTGGCTTGAGTTTGAGTTTGATCCATGGTTGTTTGAGCATCTTTCAGCTGGGTATCATACAGTGTCTGCATTTGCTGAAGTTGACTTAGCCGTTCTTGAGCGGTGTTAACGTTTAGTTCTGGGTACTGAGCGCTTATGGCACTAGCTATTGAGCTTACAGCGTCTTTGTTGTCGGCGAACACGTTTAGGGATGTGACAGTGTCTGTGTTGTTGGTTAATGTCTGTGCGTCGGCAAGATTCATGTAGACATACTGGTTATCAGAAACGCCTGAAGGCGAATATATGCCGACCACCGTGAAATCAGTGCCTAGAATGTTTACTGTGTCTCCTACGCCTTTATCGAAATAGGCGGAGCTGTTTTCACTTAACACTACGCTGCCAGTTTCACCTGCTTGGAGGTTTCTTCCTGTGGTTATGTTTGTGGGCAGCACTGGATAATTGTTAATTAAAGAAGCATTCAAAGGAACACCCTCAATGATGTAATCAGGCACAGTTATGTTAAAGCTGGTAGGGATACCTGCTGGAACTTGACCGCTACTTGTCATTATGTGGGGTGTTACGGTTTGGTTGTGTCCTTCTACTACTTGAAGTATTGGTTCAATGGCCGCTACTCCTGAAATGTTAGCTATCCCTGAATATTCGGTTAAATTCATAGGTTTAGTTCCTCCATCGCCCATTGGACCGCCACCATAAATCATGGTTGGACCACTTCCCGTGTTACCGCTGATTGGTCCCCCTCCACTTATGAAAGCGCCGCTGCCACTTGTGCTAAAGCCGAAGCCGCTTGGTGCTGATTGTGTTAGGCTACATTGGATTTGGGTTAAGGTTTGGTTTATGGATGCTTCAGTTTGTGTGATGGTTTGACCTAAGTTGCTGGTTAGGTCTTGTGCGGCGGCTTGGTTGGCGGCAATTCCCGGTGGCAAGGCAATTATTATGGCCATGCAGAAGCTGAGGGCAATAATTACTAGTAGGGCTCTTATTTTGCGTCTGGAGAGGTTTCTAAATGCACGTGTTAAGGTTCCCGTGTTGTGTCACCTTCCAGAGTTAGTAAATTTTGGTTGGCTGAGCATGGGGGTTGTGTGGTTGTTTTGTTTAGGGTTGGATTTGTCATTCTGCATCTCCTTTTGTATAACCATAGTAGTTACTATTAACAATAGTACCAACAATATAAGCGTTACTACCAGCAATAGTAACAACAAACCCCGCAAAAAAGAAGACTAAAACCACAAAAAATACACTAAGAACCAGCAGTCACATTTTCCAGCGGAAAACCACATCCCGCCACAGCAACACCCTGAGGCACCGAAGAACCATTATTGACCACAAAAAATACAGCATCCTGATTCACCGAAGGACCAACATAAATCACAGGTGAGCCAACCATTTGAGCAGATGCAGCATGCACTATAACTGGACCTGAAGAAGACATGAAGCCATCGCCGACAACGCCATAACCAACAGTATTAGGAGTTAGCGGTGCTGGCGACTGTTGTGAAGAAGCAAACCCCGTCTGTAAATCAACCATGGCAAAACTCACCGCAACAAACGAGCAAACCAAAATCAACGCCAAAAGCGCAGCTAAACTGACACTACGGTGGTTTAGACGAGAACACGAATGAGGTGAAGAAATATTCCTCAACCGCCTATCCAGCCGCGGATGAGTTGAAAGAATACCAACTCTATGCAACACAGAAGAGGTTACAAGGAAGTTTGAAGAGAAACTAAACCGCAAACTCTCTTTCGGCAGTTTTTCTATGGCAGCACAAATTTTAGCCAACGCGTTGCCCAATTCAGATGGCTTTTCTAGCACCGCCACAGCGCCATCGTCTGCAAACATTTCCCGTTCCTTTTGGGCACTTGTAGACGCAAGATACGCTAATGGGTTAAAGAAGGAAACCACAGTTAAGCTGGAGGAGAGAAGTTTATAGAAGAAGTCGTGATTTTTAACGTGCGCCAATTCATGAGAAGCAACTGCTGCAATTTCATCTTTTGAAAGCAAATTGAATAGCCCAAGGGAGAAAACGATTGTGGTGTTTTTGCCGTAGCCAACGGTGAATGCGTTAGGCCGCAAATCTTCAACCACACCAATTTTTGGAGAGTGTATTTGAAGTTTTTTGCAGAGTTCTGCAACTTTGACTTGAAGCCATTGATGCTCTTCGGGTGAGAGCAAGATTATGCGGAAAATTTTTCGTGCAATACGGTCGTCAGCGGCAATCATGCTTACCGCAAAAAACGCAGCAGCAGCTAAACCTACGATACATAGCAGGCCAGTGAATGAGAAGATCGTGGATACAAGGGGTAGTGATTGCGCCCCGGTGGTTAGCAAGAAAGCGCCTGGAGGAGGCATTGGCGGCGGCATTCCAGAGCCAAACAAGAACCCATTAAAGGAGGATGAGGTTACGGTAGGGAAGTTAATTGCGCCAGCTGTAGGTTTGATTATGGTGGGGGCGTTGATGTGGATGGCAGTAGAGGGGACAAACGCAATCATAACGATGAGGGGGATGGCGAGCGGAACTAAATAGATGAGGCTTCTTGTTTTTTGTCCCAGAAAGCTACTGTAACGTAGCATAACTTTGAGGGATACATATGAAAGAATCAAAAAGAACAAGGAGTAATAGAAGTATGGTTGAAAGATCTGGGTTAAAACGCCATCAAAGTTCATTTAAGCATTTTCTCCCATCATTCTTTTTTCATGATTAAGTTTTTGTTAAGTTGCTCTTTTAGGGATGCCCTTTCCTTTTCACTTAAGCAGGTTTCGTCTACAAGGCAGTTGGCGACGATTTCACCGAAGTTGCCGATTAGGCTGGAGAGGACTTCGCGGACTGCGGATTTTTGGAACGTTTGCTTTTCTAATATGGGCCAGTAGACATAGTATAAGCCGCCTCGTCCTTTCTCGACTTTGCGGTCAAGCAGGTGTTTTTCGAAGAGTCGGTCCATGGTGGACATTACGGTGGTGTAGGCGAGGTTTTTGGTTTTTTTGAGGGCTTCATGGATTTCACGTACAGTTATGGGTGTTTTCTTTGAAGCCCAGATTGCTTCCATGATGTTTGCTTCTAGTGGACCTAGGAATGCTTGTAGGGCTTTGCCTTCAATGTTGTATTGTGAGACGTCTGGTTTTTTTTCTTCCGTCAAGCTATCTCGACCACTTTACTATCCCACATAGTAGCTCTTTAAGCTTTCGAAAACCTCTGCGGGCACCTACTTTTAAAGTAATAGAACTTTCTTTTGGTGGCTTCCCTCAGCGTAATAAGAAACGCTTATTAAACGAGGCGAATTAAAAGTTAGAAGCCGCATTATTTGGGCGAGTAGATCAGTCTGGTATGATCGCCACGTTGGCATCGTGGAGGTCCCGGGTTCAAATCCCGGCTCGTCCACCAACTTTTCTGTTAAATTGTTTATTGATTGTAGTAGTCAGGGTTTTCAAGTAGGTTCGCCATTGCAAACCTTTCCGCTAAGGTTTCGTCGACAAAAACGCTGTCTTTGCCCATACGGTTAACTTCGGCAGCTGTTCCCCTTCTGAGTTGCGGGGCTGAAATTTTGTGTTCTGGTCGTGGGAACCCCTTGGCCTGCATTTTTAGGGGGTCTATATGGGTTCGGATGGAAAGATTTTTGTACCAGTGTTCGGCGGCGGTTTGGAGTTTGGCGTTTTGCCAAGCGGTTTTTTCGCGGTGGATTTCTTCTTCAAATTCGAGATAAGTATCTAAGGGTCGGTCTAAGAGGTGACCGAGTTCGTGTCGAATAATTAGTTTGGTGGTGGCGGTGAGTTTGTGGGCATTTAGGTCTCGTTTGGCGGCGATGGTTATGTGGCTGCCGCATGCTTCTGAGATGCCGCCATCGTCGTATGCGTCTACGGCTGTGATTTCAAAATCAAGGTCTGTGGCTTGATTGCCGTATTGGGCTCGTAGAAAGTTTTTTGCGTATTGGCGCATTTGGTTTTCTATTTGTTGTGTGGTGGTCACGGAAGCCTTCTCCTTCCATTCGCCTTTCTCAAGCAACACTATAGCAGAATAGATATAATGGGCTTGTTCCAACCACAAAAGTATATCGAAAATCGATATACCAACCAAAAAGCGTGACACGACGCTTAGTCAAAGCTGGATTTGTTTTCAGGTAGCCAGTTTCTGGATTTCACAATAGTTTTTCTTGCAAACGTAATTTTCAATGCTTCATCATAGGGGCAGATTTCAACGCACCGAGCACAAAGCATACATCTGGATTCAGTGACATCACCGCCTTTCTTTTCGTACATGGCGGTAGCTTGAGTTGGGCAGACACGTTTACAAATACCGCATTTGGTGCATTTATGTTCATTTTTCTCGAGCTTTGTTAGCGCTATCTGTTTGAAGGGCGTAAAGGTGCTGAAAAGCGCCGTTAAACCTCCAAGCGGGCAGATGCGGCACCAAAACCGTCGATACACCAATGCCAAAATGGTGACAACAGCAAGGACAATTAGGTTTATGGAGGATATGTAGCCGCCACTTATCCACAGAGGTCCATAGGTGATTTGGGAAATATACGAGTATTTCATGGAGCCAGTTGCGCATTCTATTAGGCTACAGAGAGGTCTTGCGGGACAAACAAGGCAGAACGGCTCGTTTAGGTAGCCAACTATACCTGCTTCTGTGCCTTCAGGTCCACCGGGTCTAGTGCCAGGAATAAGTTCAGCGCCAAAAATAGCGTATGAAGCGAAAATAACGCTTAAAATCATAAACACAGCGATAATTATGAAGCGTGATTGCCCAAGCTTAACATTTGTCTTATCCGAAAAACTCAGGTGCCGTAGCCGAGTGGATTTGCGGATCCTTGTCAGTACATCTTGGTATAATCCAATGGGGCAGAGCCAGCCGCAGAAAAATCTTCCTAAAATCAATGCAGCCACAACCAGCATACCCGCAACAATCGCCAGTTTTTCCAGTCCTGACGTTGAGTAGATTACTTCGTATCCGCGGGGATAGTTCCAGAAAGGAAAAACATAAGCCTGCAACTGCCAAAGTGCGCAGGTTACAGTTCGCCCGTTAGGATAATAGCACGCCAAGAATGGAACAGAGATTCCGTCTGGGAATTGGGTTCCTAAAATGTTTGCGCCAAGCAAATTATCGCGGGGGGAGTTACCTAAAGGCAAAAACGCAGGAGTGTTGAATGGACCAATTATTAGCCCCATAAATATGGCAAAGACGGCGACTATTTGAATGAAGAGACGCAGGGTGCTGATTTTTCTAGTTTTGTCTTTGGATAATTTCAGGATAAGAATTATGCCCACAGCCACAATCAAGGCATAAATCGAAAGCACCAAGTAGGGGTTGTTTTCATAAATCGCTATCCTTTCGTCCTCCCGCCCTATATTTAATGAGCACGCCCACCAAAACTACAGTCATCAAAATCGTGGCTACAATGATAATTATGGAGTGCTGCGCGTAAAATGGAAGATTATTGTCAGACGACACATCAAAACGGTAGTGAACTGCCGACAGGTTTCCCGCAACCCCCTTGACAATGATTGTGTTGTCAGACAAAAGCTGCCACTGGTCGCCCACTGCAAGCCATATAGTTTTTGTACCTTCAAAGGTGACTACGCTCCACTGGCTTAAATCTGTCTTTCCAAAGTTGGCCAAAAAATTGATATCCTGCTTCCCAGTCCCTTCGGCGTAGTACTTGATCTGGGCGACACTGATCCTAAATCCTGTGTCGATTACACTGTAAGAGTAAATGGTGATGTTGGAGTTTTCAGTGGAAATTTGGAGATCTCCAAGAGTTTGGGAGCCGTTTAGTGTTAAATCTCTAAAGGTCCAGGTGCCATTTGTGTATGTCGCATTTGAACACGTGCCGTTTAGGGCGAAGTGAATGGAGCCATTGAATTCGGGAACCTTGAAATTGTCAGATGCCGTGAAACTTGTGGCAGTTTGGGCTTGTGAAATAGGGCAATAAAAAGAAAAAAGTAACAGTAAAATTAAAAAAGTTACTAACCATGCTAAAGCCCGTTTAGACGTGGTTGCCCTCAATTTCTCCCCTAAATAGGTTAATTACGTGGCTAAGCTATAAGCCTTAGCAATCAACCGCTACAGCTTGAGAATTTCGGTCTATTCTTTGTCAGGTGTCTGTTCTGATTCGGGATTTGTTTCTGGAGATGGTGAAGAAGTTGGAGGAGTTGTGGGCATCGGAGATTCCGCAGGGGTGGCTGCAGGGGATAAATTGGCTGGTTTTTTACGCATCCGCATCACCACAATCACAACCATCAAAACAACAATAATCACAACTACCGCTGCTACGCCATAGAGAAGCATGTCTTGTCCGCCGCCCTGTGAACTGCTAGATGTTGGGTTTATTGTGGTCGTGGGACCAGTGCCGCCGCCGTTACTGACTAAGATTGTTGATGCAGGTGAATCCCATGAAAATGGTGTGTTTGATGAGCCTTGGGTTCCGTCGACGCCAATGTAATAGCTATGGTTTCCCAAGCTTGCAGTTGTGGGAACCTGTATGTTTATGGGCTGAGTGAAGGGATAGTTACCGCCTGCTTGGACGGTGATAGGCGTGCTTGACAGGTTAAAACCAAAGAATCCACCGCTGTCCATCCAGTCAAAGTGTACACCGAGGCTGGTTAGGGTGAGTGAGTCAGGAGAGTTGTTATTAAAGATTAATGTGATGCCTACTGCTTGCCCGGGGGCAACGGTTTCACTTGTGGGGAATACGTTGACGCTGGCTTGGTCTTGGTCAAGGGCTGCAACAACGCCTACGCACACGAAAAGGATTGCTAAAACAGATAGAGTTAATATTATTCGGGTTGCCCGCATATGTATCTCTCTTAAGGTAACTCTTTCGTTGTGAGTACTATATATTAGTTTTTCAATATTCAGCCCAAAAATTCTGCTGTGATGAACCAAAAAAGACGAAATTTTAGGATCGACGACGATGCGATAGTCTTAAGTTGATGCAAACGTTTGGATGATGGGAACAAACAATGGACAGTCTGGCTTTAGCTAACTTGGTTTTAGATGTTGCAAGTGTTGTGAACTTTGTGGCTTTGCTTTTGATGCTACGGGCAGTTATAAAAAACCGCAAAGTACTCCGTGGCTATAGCATCAGCGGTTCATTTCTAACTTTTGCCTCCATTGTGGGTTTTGAAGTTGCTTACTACTTTTTAGGGAACACAGTGGGGTTTGCTTTAGGTTGGGCAACAGTAGCATTCTGGTTTACTGCCTTTGTTTATAGCGTTAAACAAAAACTGAGTGGCGGAAAAGCAATCGACTTTTAGCCTAATGGAAACTGGATAGTGAATACGGTACCCTTGCCTACTGTGCTTTCAAAACTTATGACGCCGCTATGAGCTTCAATAACCCGCTTGCAAACAGCTAATCCAAAACCCTGCCCTCGCGGTTTAGTTGTAAAAAGAGGGGTGAAAATTTTGCTTTGAATTTCATCAGGAATTCCTACTCCCGTATCTTTGACAGCTATTGAAATTTGTTTTCCAGAATTAACGTGCCCTGTGACGGTTAGTTTGCCGCCTTGTGGCATAGCTTGTACCGAATTAGTTAACAAGTTAATTAATACTCGTTTCAAGAGTTGGAGGTCTGCTTTTATCTGCGGAAAACCATCGGTAATTACTGTTTCCACAATAATATTGTGGGGTAATTCTACTGATCCCAAAACGTTCAAGACGAATTCTTTTAAGTCGATGGGTTTTTTGTCAATTTTAATAGGCTGCACAAAGGCTTGCAGGTCAGAAACAATCTTATCCATATACGACACTTGCTCTTCAATGGCTCTAATACTCTCTAGCAAAGCGTCTTTTGTGGTGTTGTCTGGTAAACTTTTTGCTTCGTTTTTTGCTAAAAATAATTCTCCGACGACTGTTTGCAGGGGATTACGCAGGTCATGTCCAACCATCCCTGCCGTTTGACCAATAGCGGCGAGACGTTCCGAGTCTTTGAGCTGGTTAGTTCGTTCCTCAACAATTTTTTCCAGCACCACTGCGTAATCTGAAAGAATTTTTTGTTTTTCTTTCTGCTCAGTTATATCGCGGACAATCGACCATATTCCTACAATTTTGCCGTTTTCATCTGTTAACCGCCAAGTTCTAACCGAAGCCGGAAATATTACGCCGTCTTTACGTTTGTATTCTCTTTCAAACACAATTGAGCGACCCGTTTTGAGGATTTTGTTTACAATTCGTGTTCTTTGTTGATGCCATTTTTCAGGAAGATAATCCATCAAAGATAAGTTTTTTAATTCTTTTTTTGAGTAGCCGAGCATTTTTGCGTAGGCAGGGTTGCAGTCAATCATTTTTCCATCAACGTCCCGGGCCATTATGCCGTCCTGTGTTGTTTCGTAGAGTTTTCGATACCTTTTTTCAGTAAACAACAGTTGCTGTTTTGCTTTCTCTTGCTTTTTCTTCTCCTGCTCGATTTTTTTCTTTTGTTTAGTTATGTCGGAAAATGTTGCCACAAAAAATGGTTCCCTTGGACTGAAAATGTAAACTGAATACCACTGGTCTAGTTGTTTACAGTACATTTCAAAATTCGTCGGCTTGCCAGTGGATACGACTTTGCTGTAAATTTTCAACCAGTTTATTGCGTCATTTTTAATTTCGGGGTTAAGTTGAAGTGCCCTTTTTCCTGTGCGATCTATACCAAAAGAGTGAAGGCTTTTGTAGGCTTTGTTGCTTACTAAAAGTATAAAATCAACAGGTTTTTGGTTGTCGTATATGATTTTGTAGAGGGCAACGCAATAAGGAAGGTTTTCAGTTAAGATTTTGAATTGCTGTCGATTTATGTATAGTTCATCATAAGCATCTTTGGGCAAGATATATGCATCTCTAAATTGTGAAGGCGTTTGCGGGGAGTGAATTAAGGGACGTTTCTGTTTTTTTGTTTTAGAATGGGGTACCTCGATAGTTTTCATCCTATCTTACCCAAAATGTTATTTGCGTTTGAGAATAAAAGATTTTCTAAAATCTTATGTTTCAATAAACAATCGTTAAAACGCTTTAACAAAACGCTTCAAGTTAAGCATCGTTAACCTGCAATTGGAATCCCGAAATAAAAACAACCCTTCTACTGCTTTGATGTTCAACAGCAAGTTTTCTGGGAGTTCCAAACTGTTTTTGGAGAAATAGTCTTAAAGTTGACCATGCGTTAATATTTGCGAAGTTTACATGCCTAACAATTTGCCGCCTGAAGCCCTCGACAAATGGGAAGAAATAGAAAATGCCCACACACCACAGGACAAACTTAAAAAAATGCAAGAGTTCCTCCAAGTAGTCCCCCAACACAAAGGCACTATGAAACTCCGCGGCACCATCAAAAAAAGAATCGCCAACATCCAAAAAGACCTTGACCACAAAAAACGCATGGGCACCGGCAAAAGCAGCGGCGGACCCAAACTCTTCATAGAAAAAGAAGCCAGCGCCCAAATTGCACTAATCGGCATGACCAATGTAGGCAAAAGCTGCCTTATGTGCGCCACCACCAACAGCAAAGTCCAAGTTACCCCCACACCATTC
>JBJKPJ010000108.1:0-8947 GCA_046706605.1 Bathyarchaeia archaeon
GAAAAAGCGCAGGAACTCGCAGATTGGCTACAAGTTAAATTGGCCTACACAGCCATTGCAGGTTCAGTTTTAGCTGGCGCATTTGTGGCGGCAAACAGCAATGGCATGCTGTTACCTAACAGTATTCGGCAAGAGGAACTCGCAGAGATAAAAGAGGTTTTTGACGGCAACATCACTGTGATGGAGACCAAAAAAACCGCTTACGGCAACCTTGTCCTTGCCAACGACAAAGGCGCAGTAGTCGACCCACGATTTAAGGAATCGGAAATCAGAAAAATCTCCCAAGCCCTCGGCGTGGAAGCCGTGCCAACCGACATAGCAGGATTGCCCTACGTTGGCTCCTTGGCGGCTGCCACAAACAAAGGCGTACTGGCTCACCCCTTGCTCTCAGCGGAAGAGAAAAAAACCCTAGAAGCAATATTCAAGGTCTCCGTGGATGTTGGCACCATAAACTGCGGTGTCCCATACGTCGGCACAGGCTTGATTGCAAATAGCCATGCAGCTGTTGCTGGTTCTATGACAACTGGACCCGAGATGTTTATAATTGGGAATGTACTGGATGTTGTGCAGGAAGAAGAAAAAATATGAAAGCTTTCAAAGTAACTGGGAAAATCAACAAGCCTAAACTTACAACGCCGTTTGTTAGAGAACTAATCGCAGACAAACAAGAGCACGCTGTAGAGAAAGTTTACGCGGAAATCGGCAGTCGCCACCGTGTAAAACGTCACCACATCAAAATTATAAGTGCAACAGAAGTTACGGCTGAACAAGTTGAGAATCCCATTTTAAAGAAACTTTTAGCTGGGGAATAATTTGACACAAAAAGCTAACGCTGAAGAAGAACTACGCAGATTAAGCATGGAAATGCGGTATCTTGAGCAGACCGCTGAAGCCCTCCAGCAACGCATAAACATGGTTAATGCCGCAATAAACGACATGACCTACGCAACCATGACGCTGGAAGGCATCGAGAAAGAAAAAGAAAACAGTGCGATGATGGTTCCCATCGGCGGAAGCTCATATGTTAAAGTCAAGCTTGCTGACTCCGACAAAGTAATTGTTGGTATGGGTTCAGGAGTAAGCGTTGAGCAGACCGTAGCTCAAGCTAAAGCAACACTCAAAGAACGCATTGATGAACTCGAAAAAACCATGGTTTCCGCCCAACAACAGTTTAGCCAAGTGGCTGAACGCATTAACTCTGGCAGAAGCCGACTGGAAGGCATGCTTTCCCAAGCACGACAAGGGAAACAGTAATCCAAATGTTCGAAAAGCTCAAATCAGGCTTTAAAGGCCTAGTTACCAAAGTAACCACAACCGAGCTTAAAGAACAAAACCTAACCCCCATTTTATCCGATTTCAAAATGAGCTTAGCCGAAAACGATGTGGCTTTTCCCGTAGCAGACAAAATCTGTGACGAACTGGTAAAGCGGCTTGCAGGGGAATCCGTTAAACGACTAGATGACCGAAAAAAAATTGTTGAAGACAACCTGCGCCAAGTCCTCTTGGAAGTCATGTTAACTAACATAAGAGTTGACCTGCTTAAACTCGCAGAAGAGAAACGCAGCAAAAAAATACCCTTAGTTTTGATGTTTGTGGGAATAAATGGCACGGGGAAAACCACAACTATCGCCAAAGTTGCCCAGTTTCTACACGACAAAAATTACTCTGTGGTTTTGGCGGCAGCAGACACTTATCGTGCTGGCTCAATAGAGCAGTTGGAAGAGCATGGTCGGCGTTTAGGGATACGTGTGATTAAGAGCCTTTATGGCGGTGACCCAGCTGCGGTTGCTTTTGACGCGGTTAGCCACGCAAAATCCCATGGCATCAACATCGTTTTGATTGACACGGCTGGTAGAATGCAAACCAACCAGAACCTTATGAACGAGCTGATCAAAGTGAAGCGTGTGGTGCAGCCTGACTTGACGGTTTTCACGGTGGATTCGTTGATTGGTAACGATGCGGTGATGCAGGCAGAAGAATTCGACAAGGCAGTTCACATTGATGCGACGATTTTGACTAAGGTGGATGCTGACGTGAAAGGCGGCTCAGCGCTAAGCGTGACTTACGTGACCAAAAAACCCATTCTGTTTATCGGCGTGGGACAAACCTACAAGGATCTGGAGCTATTTAACCCAGAAAAATTCGTCAACATGATACTTCGATAACTTCTTTTCTTATTTGGAGGCTGAACCTTGATAATTAGGCAAGAAAAACCCAGCGAATATCCTGCCATATTCGATTTAGTTAAGGTTGCTTTTCAAACTGCCAAAGTATCCAATGGAACCGAACAAGACTACGTTGACAAACTTCGTGCAAGCGGCAACTATATTCCAGAACTTGCTCTAGTTGCCGAGGAAAATGGCAAACTTGTGGGGCATATCATGCTAACCAAAACTTATGTGGCGATAGGCGAGCAGAACTTTGAAGCCCTCATAATTGCGCCGCTTTCAGTAGCATTGGAGTACCGTAACCGCGGAATCGGCTCACAACTGGTTTTGGCAAGTTTTGATTTAGCAAAAAAATTGGGATATACCGCTGTTTTTGTTGCGGGTGACCCAGAATACTACGGCAGATTCGGTTTTCAGCCTTCGGTGCGTTTTGGAATAAGGCTTGTTCCTGCGATTGGCGACCCATACGTTATGGTTTATGAGTTGACTTCTGGCGCGTTAGCTGATGTTAAGGGAACGGTAACGTTTACTTAAGGTTCTTCGATGCTTTGGAGAGTAAAGCGAATTTTGGTTGGGTAAACCCAATACGCCTTAATGAAGTCCTCTGAGGCTTGGTCAATGTCTAAGGCGTCAAAAAACTCCACAAACTCTCCTTTAATGCCCTCAAGGTTTTTTGAGGTGAAAATTTGAATTTCTGCTAAAAACTGTTTTTGTAGTTCCAGCTTCTCCATCGGGATACTTTCGGGCACCTCAACTGCGATGGATAACTGGGTTAAAACGTCAAGCACTGACGCTTTGTGGACAACTTCGCTTTTTCCTTTAACAACAATTAGTCGTTGATCGGTTTTCCTAAAATTCCATTCAGAAGTGTAATCTGCAGCTGACATAAAATTCCCAGTGCTAGTTGGTTAAACTCTCTATTTTAGGTTGCTTATCCAACTGCCACTAATAGCGCTCTTCTTGAGCTTAAACACTGACTTCAACATACTTTTGGCTGTATAAACCGCCAATGGTGGCCTACTCTCTTAGGGTTTCCAGCTCGCTCCTCTATGTTTCTGTATAGAATTACTAATAGCTCCGAGAGGCCTACTTCTCCTAGGATTCTTCAGTTGCTTTTTGTCTCAATCTGATTTTTGCGTTTTCCTCTTCCTTGGGATGGAAGTTTTGGAAAGCGCAAACTTTAACCTTACTTGACCGCATAATTTTTTGTGCAGAAGGAAAAACTACGAAAAAAACCATTATCGCGTGTTCAGTAGCTGCAGTCTGCGTTGTTTTGTTAGGTGTCTTGTTTGCTGCCCCCTCAAACCCATCTTCAGAGACCACGCGGTTGCAAAGTGTGATCTTGCAGCTTGTTGAATATGGTCCTATAGAAAATGATTCTGCCAGCATGCGCCTTAGTGGACCTGATGAGTTTATTGAAAACCCCAATTTTTACCAGCGTTACTTCAATATCACACATAACATTTGGGCACCATTCCCTTGGATGCCCCACGAAATACCAGGTATAACCTACTTCAATGTAACAGTGTTTAACAACAGCACTCACCCAGTTAACCGAATTAGCCTCTATTGGATTTTGCCCAACCAAAATGACATGTCTATCTCAACTGCATTGCAAAGCCACGTTATGCAACCTAAAGAAACCTACGTCTTTCCAGTTTCTTTAGATCAATTTCCAACTGATGGCTGCGTAATTGGATATGTCTATGACCCAAATGCTCCTCAACCATCTATCTCTCCGCCTCACGCATCTGCGTCAGATATTGAGCTTTCCATAGCTAGAGTTGACCCAGACATCGAGCCATACCTTGATTATAAAATTAGTAATCCAAACATCACAAACAACACTATTTCCTGCGATGTAACGCTTACTTGGCAATCAACCACAAAAACCCTTAGCGGCTACACCTTAAGCTTAGCTGTATGCGATAACAGCGGCACGGGGCTACCAAAAGAAGTCAGTATGTTTAAAGCTCAAGCCATCATTGTTGCCTACAAAGGTCCTCTGCCTATTCAAAAAATAATCGGCGTATATGGTCATAGCATACTATCCAGCACTTCTGTAGTCATCCCGACGTTGGGAAACGGGGTAGACCATTACGATTTTTCTTTGACCTGCCCCCTCCAAAAATAGCTTCATAGCTTCTCTGCGGGTTATTTCGTAAACTTTAACTTAACTTCGAGCAAATTTATTTGTTGAAGGGTTGATTACGAGAAAAGTAATCGTGGCTTTGGTTGGGGTTCTTTGCCTAATTTTGATAGGTGTTTTAGTGGTTGAAAAAGCTAATGTTCCTCTTTCAGAGACGGATAAAACCAGCCAGGATAAACACACTAGCCCTTATGTCTCCAGTTATGTTACAGGACCAACCAGCAGCAATAGTACCATAGGGAACCTCATCATAGTTAATCCAACCAGCGATTTTCTGCAAAATCTGACCATCGAACTACAAATCGATGGTTCGATGCCTATTGTGCCAAGCCTAAGATTGTGGGATTCCAATTACAACTTGACTACGCCTGTTTCGCAATTGGAAAGCGAACTATCAAATATGGATTTAAGCAACTACAGTTCCCCCGCAACATCCATCAATATTGAGCCAAAACAAAAAACTGCAGTCAACCTGAATTTTCCAAGCCCAGCATCTTTCCCATTCAATTCCCACGCGCTGGCAGTCTATGTTTCCCAAAACAGTTTTGGCGACGTTATCAACGGGACAGAAGTGACTGTTCCGCAGACAATGGCTTACTTGCAGATAGTAAGCTTTAGCTCTGTGGTGACTGATCAAAACACTTACCACGAATACTATAACAGCACATTAAAAGACTACGTCTACATCAACGATAACCCCAATTTTTGCCAGCGTTACTTCAACTATACATGGCAGATTTATGCAACCAACTATGGTTTAGCA
The DNA here is from genome assembly GCA_046706605.1 of Bathyarchaeia archaeon. Taxonomy (GTDB): domain Archaea; phylum Thermoproteota; class Bathyarchaeia; order Bathyarchaeales; family Bathycorpusculaceae; genus Bathycorpusculum. The sequence continues at coordinate 5,081 of JBJKPJ010000108.1, forward strand.
GCTTACATGGGTGTTCTTGATGTAACATACTTTAACGTAACAATACACAACAATAACACTTTCCCAGTCAATAGCGTCACATTATTTGAGCAGAAACCAAGCGGAGGAAGCTACCCACTCAGTTGGAGAGCCCTAACTTACCATGTAATCCAGCCAAATGAAACTTACATTTTTCCTGTACCCGTAAAAGAAACACCAACCTACAGTTATGTAACAGGGTACCTGTCAAATTCAACTTCTCCGTCACCAAATCTTAACTCAACCCCTTCGCCGGCCAAATAGCTGATTCAACTGGGCTTAGGGTTCTTTTTTCTTCCATTTCTCAGGGTCACGTAGGTTCTGCACTGGAGAATCCGCTGAGTAGCCCTGCGATGTTTGGGTGGTTTGTTTGTATTTTTGTTCTGCGAGTTTGGCTTTGCCTTCTTTGCTGCTGAGCTCTACGCTGTTGCCGAGTTTGTAAATGGTTCTTCCGATTCGGCGTTCGCCTACGGTTTTTGTACATCTTGGCATATTCGTCAGGAATTATTGGGCGTTAAAGTTAAAAAACCCTTCCAACACATAGATAATGGACGCGTTTTCTTGAATAAACTTGAAGTTAAAACCATAACACAGAAGGTAACTATACCTAAAGTCACCCCCAACCAGGTCTACCACGCATACACTGACCCCAAACTGCACAGCAAATTCACCGAAAGCAAATCTACAGGCAAACCAGTAGTCGGCGGAAAATTCACCGCTTGGGACGGCTACATTTACGGAAAATTTCTCGAGTTGGAAGAGGGTAAACGGGTTGTTCAGGAATGGACTTCCACCGATTTTCCCGACGGCTATCCCCCCTCCAAGCTGGAGTTAACTTTCCGCGAGGCACCCAAGGGAACAGAAATTGTCATGGTACACTCTGAGGTGCCAAAAGAGATAGCTGACGACGCCGCGAATGGCTGGGTGGAGTTCTACTGGGAGCCGATGAAAAAATACTTTAAAAAAGAGGTAGAGTCCTCCGCAAAATCAAAGTAACTCACTGCTGGGTTGACGCAGTGAATTTTATTTTCTCTTTTCTGCAAAGTTTCCTAACCAAGTTGCGTCCCGTCAAGCACACTGTGTTTAACCCTATTGTGCCAACAGCCCACTGCCCAACCATGTAAAAGTTGGATAGTCCAGGCAGGGTTTTGCTCACTCCGTTTTTGCTGATTTCCTTTTGGTACTCTTTTGGTGCGCCCCATGCTTGGCTGCCCATGTAGGCACCCGTCCAATGCTCCACCGATATTGGCGTTACCACGTCGGAGGCTTCCACTTTGCTGCCAAAACCTGGAAACCGCTTCTCCAGCGCCTGCGCCACAAGGTCAGCGATTTTTTGTTTTTCTGCTGAGTAGGCTTGTTTGTTGGCGGAGAGGTTTTTCCAGTACTGATAGTCGCTGTCAAAAACGACTTTGACTACGGTTTTGCCCTTGGGTGCTAGCGTGGGGTCGAAGTTGAAGATTTCCACATTTAACTTGTCCCGCGCTGTGTCCTCTACCGTTATGAGCTCGTCAAGGAAAAGTACCAGCGCGTGGGGCTCATCTGAGAACTCTCGGTTCAATCCATACCAGATTTCCAGCCCAAACGGCTCAAGCTTCCAGAAAGCCTTGTAGTACGCATCGATGATTTCGTTGGTGTATTTTCCGTCCAGCATCTGGTAGATCGTGGCGTAGCCGTCGGCGTTGGAAACCACGATGTCAGCACGGTGCTCGTTGTCATCTTCAAGCTGCACGCCCACCGCTGTGCCGTCTTTGACGAGGATTTTTTTGACTTTAGCACCGTAGGCAATTTCTCCACCCAAGCTCATGTAGCGTTGCTCGATGTTTTTGGACAGCGCCATGGAGCCGCCCATTGGCCAGCCGCCGTCTTTTTGGTTTAGGGTGGCAAGGAAAATCAAGGGAACAACCACGGGCACATCTGCAATGTCGTATTGGATTGTTGGGAAGGCTTTGCGCAAAAACGGGTCGGTGAATTGTTGGGCGTAGTCTTTTAGAGTTATTTTGCTATACTTCATCAAGGTGCCCAATAGTGGGAGCATTTTGAGTTTGGTTGCGGCGCCACCTGACATGGCGGCAAACAGGTCATGGCCACTGAATTTGCGTACCGCCTTGACGAATTCGTCGATTTGTTTTTGGTCGTTTGGTGCCAGCTCTTTGAGGTGCTGTCCAAGTTTCTTTACATCAGCATAAACCGTGAGGATTTTGCCATTTGGATCTTCAACTTGAACAAACTCCCTAAAACTGTGGGCTTCTAAGTCTTTTAGGGCACCCAGCTCCTGCCACATGTTGTTGTTAACTGAGTTGGGTGTAACGCCGAAAACGTTGTGGACGGCGTAGTCAAAGGTGTAGCCCTTGCGTTTCCAAGACACGCACACGCCGCCGGGTTTTTCCTGCATCTCAAAGATTTTTGTTTTGAACCCGTTCATTTGGGCATAGCAGCCTGTAGCTAAACCTCCGAGTCCCGCCCCAATTATAATTATAGATTTTGCTGGCATACTAACCGTGTGCCAATTTGTTTTGTTTGCAGTTAAATCTTTTTCGTAACCTTAAAAAGAAAAACATAACTCGTCAGTCTGCAAGAACGCGAGTTATCCTTGGTTCTGTTTCCTTTTCTGCGTTTAGATTCTGTTAAAGTATTCTAACGGGGCGTACCAGTAGATTGCGATGGGTTTTTGGCATAGGGGATTTTGGCATTTCACCTTCTTTTTTACAACGCTTCCATACTGGCTCTTGGAGAGTGGTTTAGCAACAGAAAGTGCGATGTGGATTTGGTCTGGCGGCTGCACTTCGAGGATTTCCCTGCAGAAGGGGCATTCTAAAACAGCCACATGTGTCCCTCTAATACTTAATGCATTATTTGAATTAAAAAAACTTGTCATGTTCGTATTAAAATAAACTTTAAATTTCCAGGTCCAGTCACAAATTGCAGGGAAGCGAATGAGACAGATAAAAGCGGTGTTTGCAAGACTCATTGATGATTTTGTGTCTTTGCGAACCCGTTACAAACTGCTCTTTGTTTTCTTGGTTGCTTTAGCCATCTTTTATCTCTCCAAAGGACCACCCCCCGGACAAGACCACTTTGTCTACTTAGCCGACGCCTTCCTCCATGGCAAACTTGGACTGTCAGGCGCGGGAACATCGCTTGCCGAGATTGTGCCCTTCAACGGCAACTACTACGTGGTTTACCCACCTATGCCCGCCATCCTCATGATGCCCTTGGTCGCAGTTTTCGGCACCAGCTTTGACCAAAGCCTCATGTCAATCTTTCTTGCCAGCATCGCTGTCGCATTGACTTGGCTTATGCTCAAAAAAGTCGGAGCCAACCGCAGCAAAGCGTTTTGGCTCACAGGGCTTTTTGGGTTTGGTACATGTTTGTGGTTTATTGCTTCTGTTGGCTCCGCATGGTACATTGAACACGCTTCAGCTTTGCTTTTCCTCACCGCTGCTATCGTGTTGGCGCTGTATAAGAAAAACAATTTTTTTGTGGGGTTAGTATTGGGGTGCGCTACGCTTTCGCGGTTGCCGGTGGCTTTGTCGTTTCCGTTCTTTTTGCTTCTAAGTTACGAGCAGAACCAGACGTGGAATCAACGGCTTAGACAGTTTGCGCTGTTTTTTGTAGGGCTGGCTATTCCAGTGGGGTTGAATGCGCTCTACAATTTTGCCCGATACGACACCTTTATCGATATAGGCACCCTTATCCCCGGTATCCAACAAGACCCCTACTTCACACAAGGCATTTTCAGCTTAAGCTATATCCCTCGGAACATCTACGCCATCTTCTTCCAAGGACCCATCCTGCTAAACAACCCACCATATTTTGAACCCAACTGGATGGGGCTAGGCTTGTTCTTCA
>JBJKPJ010000109.1:0-18266 GCA_046706605.1 Bathyarchaeia archaeon
GGCTAATGCAGGGTTTATTTTGTGGTGGTTAACAATTGGAACCACGCTAATTGTCAACGCCAAGCTGTTTGGGCTGCTGGGTTTTTCCATTTTTGCAGGGGTTCACTGGTCTATTGACTTCTTTTGGTACACAATTGCGGCTTTTATGATTTTCAAGTCACAGCGATTCTGGACTGAACACACCACAATAGGTATCACCATGTTTTGTATGGTGGTTTTCATTGGGTTTGGCGCATACTTTATGGGGTCTGCTCTGTGGTCCGTTTTTGCATAGTTATATACTATTTTGGGTAAGTTATTTCCATGGACTTAAAAGTTGGAAATGCCACTCTACAGTTAGTTAAAGGCGACATAACAGAAATAGAAGCAGACGCAATTGTTAACGCAGCAAATTCGTCGCTTTTGGGCGGGGGAGGTGTGGATGGCGCAATTCATCGCAAAGGCGGAGCAAAAATTCTTGAAGAATGCAGACGTATTAGGGAAACTCAGTGGCCAGATGGGTTGCCAACAGGCAAAGCAGTTATCACTTCTGGCGGTGACCTGAAGGCGAAGTTTGTTATTCACACGGTTGGTCCAGTTTGGATGGGCGGGTTTCATGTTGAATCGGAGCTGCTAAAGCAGGCGTATCGGAATTCGCTGAAACTTGCCGTCAGCAATGGCTTAAAAACAGTTGCTTTTCCTTCAATTAGCACAGGGGCGTATGGTTACCCTGTTGAGGAGGCAAGCAATGTTGCTGTGAAGACTGTTAAGAAGTTTTTGGAGGAAGAAGACCGTTTGGTGAGGGTGATTTTTGTGCTGCATTCTGAGCGGGATTTTGATGTTTATTTGAAGGCTGCTTTGGATGTTTTTGGACAATAGTTCTTTTTTGTATATATCGATTTTGGGAATATATCGAAACCCAAAACAACCAATATATTAATAATTACGATACATGTGTAGCTGAGCAGAACACAAAGACAGTGACAAAAAATGAACCAACAAACCACCCAACAAAATCCAATACAAATAAGTCTACCCGAATCAGAAAAACCATGCTTCGAAACAGAATTAACAAAATCCATCGATGACGTATTTTCTGCCCTCGGCGAAAACGTCAAACAAGCCGTCTACAGAATACTGCAAACCCAATATCACATGTCCAAAGACCAAATTCCTAGCAAGCTAGAAACCTTTACCGACGCAATTGACTCGATTTTTGGTGAAGCCGCCAAACTTTTGGAACTAAAAATCCTCGAGAGCTTACAACGTAAAACTCAAGGATTCCGCTATAAACCAAACAACAGCGAAGTGCTCTTCTCTGAATGGGTGACGGCATTCCGCAAGTACATCGATTGGCAGGCAATAATACCAAAAGCCTAAATCAACGTCAAAGTTAGGGTAGATTTGATGCCGTTTAGGAGCCTTATGTGTGTCTGCACAATTTGGCGGAGTTCCTCAAAGGATTCACCACTGAGTTTGGCGACTATATCGTAAGCTCCATGAGCAACATAGACTTCTTTGACTTGCGCTATTTTCTTCAAGTTCTCAAGAGCCAAGTGGCTATTGTTGGATTCGGTGGTTATAAAAACGAAAGCGCTACGTTTAGGCTTCTCGGAGGATTCCTGGAAAGGAATATCAACAGTTACCTGTGAGTTCAACTCAAAAGCATTTTCCAAAACAATATACACCTTACTTGAAGTAAAATTGTCATGTACAGCTATTAAATGTAAGTTGCTGTCTTGTTACAACAACAAACCGATATAACTGCCCGTCCGAATCATGTAATTGCAGCTGGGAGAAGCTGGGGCTTGGCAAAAAACCGGTTTTTTCCTACGAAAGCACAACAAAGGCAGGGTGACCATTCGCATATTAATTTTTTGCCGTCTGGGAGGAAGTGGAGGAATGGGCTGGGATTGTGCTTTCAACTGCCAAGCCCGAAAAACAATAGCAGATTTTTAGCCATTTGTGGTTTTCAGGTTAATCAACGAGAAGATCTCGTATTTGCTGCCTAACATTGTGCGTCCATCAAGGTAGCCAAGCTCAATTAGGAAACCTAACCCTACGATTTTGCCGCCTAATTTTTCAACCAATTCAATGTTAGCTTTAATGGTTCCGCCTGTTGCAAGCAAGTCATCGACGATGAGCACGTTTTGCCCTTTCATGATGGCATCTTCATGGATTTCAATTGTATCACACTCATATTCTTTTTTGTAAGTTAAATCAATGCATTTGTAGGGCAGTTTGCCTTTCTTGCGGACAGGCACAAAACCCACGCCCAACTCGTAAGCCAATGCAGCGCCAACAATGAATCCGCGAGCTTCGTTGGATACAATAATGTCTATGGGTTTGTCTCGGTAGTGGTCGGCTAACTGTTGGATGGCTGCGCAGAAATAGCCTTTGTCTTTCAAAAGAGGGGTGATATCCCAGAAAACTACGCCTTTAAACTCGGGGATTCGGCGGATTTTTTCTTTAAGGTCAGGTTTAGTTGTGGTCATTTTGTTTTTCTCCTTAAACAAAGGCACCTTTGAGGGCTTGATTACAGCTACAAGGGCATTCAGAGGGTAATGCAGTCACGGTTTCGGCGATTATGCGTTTAACGTTTTCAATGTTACTCCGCATAGTCGTTAAAATGTCCTCCACGCAAACTACATGCTCCTTCCAAACATCATAATCAGTAACTGTGGAGATGTTGGCATAGCAGATTTCTGCTTCCCTCGCCAAAACACACTCAGGAACCAAAGTCATTCCAACCACATCTGCACCCCATTGATGATACAGTTTGGATTCAGCTTTGGTTGAAAATCGTGGTCCTTCAATGCAGACGTATGTTCCTGTTTCGTGGTGTTTGATGCATAGTTTTTTGGCAATGCTGATTATGATTTTGCGGATCTCGGGGCACATGGGTTCAGCGACGGATATGTGGCAAACATGGCCTTCTGTGGCGGTGTAGAAGGATTGTTCGCGTCGTGTTGTTCGGTCTATGAATTGGTCTATGAACGCGATTTCGCCAGGCTGGTACTCTTCTCGTAGAGAGCCAACAGTGGATGGCGCTAGAATGCGTTTTACGCCGAGTTTTTTTAGAGCAAAAATGTTTGCGCGCACATTGATGTCTGTGGGGCGGATGGTGTGTTTTTTGCCGTGGCGGGGCAGGAAAGCTACAGTTTTTCCGCCGAGTTCACCTACAGTGATGGCGTCAGAAGGCTTTCCGTAGGGTGTGTCAACATTTATTTCTTGGGCATTCCTGAGAAGTTTGGGGTCATAAAGACCTGTTCCGCCGATAACTCCAATTTCTGCTTGCATGCAACCTAATTTGGGCGTTTGGCTTATAAAAATAGCGTCAAATTCTGCTGCCTACTTTATTGGGCTCTGTACAGGGGATACCTTAACAGTGCCACGATGCCACCCAACGATAGCAGTTTTGCACCTGCTTCATGTTCCGTGCTGACCACAGTTATTGGCGCGTTTCGTTTTTCTACTTGGTGCATCAGATTCTCCAGTTTTAGTCGCTGCGCCTCGTCAGCTTCCCTTAGCAGGATATCAGCGACAACCAGTTTTTCCACAGCACCCACCATGACAGCGTTCTCCACCGCGTCAAACCCATAAGTAACAGTGCCTTCGCTCTTGCCTAAGCGCTTCATAACTTCCTCCATCGTCTCAGTTTCTTCAACAATCCGTAGTTGATGAGCAGCTTTTAATAGAACGCCTGAGCGGAGGGCTTCGTCGATTCCTGCAGTTCCACCGTTGTTTACACTTTTAACATCGATGACAGCTTTGGACATTTCTTTGGATTCGCTGTTTAGGTAGCCGGCAAAGTCATTTTTTACAAATCCTGCACCGATGATTACGATGGGATTATGGTTTTGCACCCAGAGGTTGTTTAGGCTGTTTAATGCAAGGCGGAAATACCCTTTTTCCGCCTCATCCCGCCTTTCTGCATCCTGTTTTCCTGGCAACCGCATACGCTGCTCTACACGAGTCTCATAGCCATATTGTTTAGTTTCAGCAATAGCAAACCCTTCGTCGTCGATAGATAGAATCAACAGAGATTTTTCGGTTTCGCTGGCTTTGGTGAGGCGGTCAAGCAGGTGTTTTGGCCACTCCTTTTTTACAATGGTCATGGGTTGATTGAGTGCTATTGCCAGCGTGTGATGTGCTCCTGTGGGAAAAATGTCGGGTGCATGACAAATTAGCCCATGAACCCGCAACTTTCCAAGAAACTTGTCCCAGCTGACGGATTCAACTTTGACGCCCATGAATGCTGAGACGCGTTCGGCGCTTTTGGGGCGACTGGTTTCGGTGTCGCTTTTTATGGCGCGGCTGCTCATAGCGTAGACTTCGTCGCCTTTGTAAACTACGTTGTAGAGGTGCCAAAGGTCGTCTGAGCTGTCTGGAACCACTTTAACGTAGCCTTGATGCAGGTTTTTTTCGATAATTTTCAATGGTAACAGCTCTTAATTGGCAAGAGAGTGAAGTAGGCAAAACTTAAATCCTTTCGCTTCTTAGACGATTATTGATTTAGGCGACATTTATGGTCGAAACCCTTCAGGATTATATGTATAAATTTATACAATCGCAGAATGAAGCTCTTAAAGGATGTATAATAGCGGCATTTGACAGCAGAGAACATTACTTGAGTCTTTTGGACGAAAGCTTAGGGACCCCCATTCCTTCGGGCGACATTAAACTCTGCGAGTTGCTGACCAACGCGGGGCTGTTCCGTGAAGAAATCAAAATGACAAGGGACGGCCGCAACCGCTACAAAGTGTTTTTTTTGACGGATGCAGGCGTGAAAATAGCGAAGCAGATTAAGGTAGAAGGCTACAGCGGCAAGGTGCCACAGAACACTCCAGTTGATAATATGTAGTTGCAAAATTTCAAAAATTGAAAAAGTTGGGAAAAGAAAAAAAGGTTTCTTTATTTAGACTTTATTTAGATGTGCAATGCACCTGACAGTACGCCGATGAACAGCGGGATGAAGACAATTGATAGTGTGCTTAACAGTTTTATGAGTACGTGTAGACTTGGTCCTGCTGTATCTTTCATTGGGTCGCCAACTGTATCGCCTACCACTCCTGCTGCGTGAGCTGGTGAGCCTTTACCTCCGAAGTGGCCTGCTTCAATGTATTTTTTAGCGTTGTCCCATGCTCCACCGCCAGTATTCATAAGTAGCGCCAATGGAACGCCTGATACTGTTGCGCCGATTACTAGTGCACCGACAGCTTCAGGACCTAGCAGAACACCGACCACGATGGGTACAACCACGATAACTAATCCCGGAAGCACCATTCCTTTGAGGGCAGATTTTGTGCTTATGTCGACTGCTTTGCCGTATTCAGGTTTGCCCGTGCCGTCCATGATGCCTGGAATTTCTCTGAATTGACGTCTGACTTCAGCCACCATTTGTGCTGCTGCTTTGCCGACTGCACTGATTGCTTGTGAGCTGAAGAAGAAGGGCATCATTGCACCGATGAATCCGGCAACGAGGATAGCTGGGTTAGATATATCCACAACGAATGTTCCGCCGAAGCGTGCTGTAACTTCTGAAGAGTATGTTTGGAAGAGTAATTGTGCTGCCAAGAGGGCTGAGCCGAGGGCGAAGCCTTTTGTTAAGGCTTTTGTGGTGTTTCCAACCGCGTCAAGGGCTTCCATAGTTTCTTCTGCGCCGCCTTCACCGGACATTTCAGCTATGCCTGCAGCGTTGTCAGCGATTGGTCCAAAACCGTCAAGGGCTAAGACCATGCCCATGACTGCAAGCATGCCCATTGTAGCTAAAGTTGTGCCATAGATTCCGCCTATGAAATAGCCGGGTACACCGCCTACGTTGGGCATGTTTATTAGATTGGCAAATTGTACCCCGAAGTAGTATGAAAGTATGAGCGCGATGACCAGTGCAACTATGGGGGCTGCGGTTGTTTCTAAGCCAACAGCGAAGCCTGTTATGATGTTGGTTGCGCTTCCTGTTTCGCTGGCTTGAGCGATTTTTCTCACTGGTGCACGATCGCTTCCTGTATAGTAGTCTGTGATGTAGTCTATTGCTACGCTTGCGCCTAGACCAGATAGTAAGCAACAGTACAGGTATAGTGCTGCTAATTCAGACTCAGTATTAGAGGGGTCGCCCAATAGAAGTAGAGAAGCTATCAGGAATAAAACGCCTGCAACTATAGTTGTTACCATTAAGCCTTTGCGCAGGGCTTTCATTGGATGTTTAGCTTCTGCTTCTGTGAGCTTAACGAATGGCATGCCGATTAGAGTGGCAAAGATTCCGAGTCCTCGAGCGATAAGCGGGAAGAATAGGAAGACAAGGTTGCCTGTAGCTATACTGATTAAGCCGCCGATAACCATTCCACCGATGTTCTCGCCGGTAGCTGATTCAAAAAGGTCTGCTCCTCTGCCAGCACTGTCGCCAACGTTGTCGCCAACGTTGTCTGCTATGACTGCGGGATTGCGAGGGTCATCTTCGGGGATGCCTGCTTCAACCTTGCCAACAAGGTCTGCACCTACGTCTGCGGCCTTAGTGTAGATTCCGCCGCCAAGCTGAGCAAACAACGCGATTAATGAAGCACCGAAACCCATGCCGACTATGCCACTTGCTGCGTTACGTCCTAAGGTTGCAGCATCTCCAATATTTAGTGAACTGAACAGAGCGTTGTAGCCGCCGTAAATGAGAAATAGAAAACTTACACCCAAAAGAGATAAACCTGTCACTGCCAGGCCCATTGTTGCTCCGCCGTAAAAAGCGGTTTTAAGGGCTTTTTCTGCGCCGTGTTCTTTAGCAGCTGCCACGGTGCGCACATTTGCTTTAGTTGCATTGTCCATAGCTATGTAGCCGGCCGCCAAAGAGGCAACGGCTCCAACCAAGAAAGCCGCGGCAGTGCCGACGCCGAATGGTCCGCTGGGCAATGCTATCCACAAGAGGACAAACACTACGACCGTGATGATAGTGATCGTTGTATATTGTCTTTTGAGGAATGCGTAGGCGCCTTCACGGATGGCGTTGGCGACTTCTTGCGATTTAGGTCCGCCTGGGCTCATTTTGCCAATATTGCGCATAAGCAAAAGCGCAGCAAGAACCGATACTACGCCGGCTATTGGTGCTAACCAAAAAATAACTGGGTTATTACTATATGTCAGTGTCGCAAGTGAAATTAACATATCAACAAGCCATGTCCATTTTCCTTATATATTTTTCCCAAATTTTTAAAAAACGCCGTGGACGAACCTGAAAAAATCTAAAATATAGCTCAAGAAAACCTCAAAAACAGGCAGATAAACAGTTGCAGATAATACTCATAACACAATTTTTAAGTTAGACCCACGATAATCCAATAAGCTCGAAGATAAAAGCAGTGAATCATCCATGCCTCAAAGATTGGTAGTCATCAAAATCGGCACAAGCGGCATAACCACAAACAACGGCAGCCTCGACGAAGAAGAAATGCAAAAACTCGCCAGCCAGATAGCGGCAGCAATAAAAAACGGAGACAAAATCGTACTCGTAACTTCAGGCGCAGTCGCCGCAGGCATTACCGAGTTAGGGATTCCGCCCAAACCCAAGGATATCGCTTTTCAGCAGGCAGCAGCAGCCGCGGGACAGAGCGTTTTGATGGCGAAGTACCGTGATTTCTTCAAAAAATACAACCTCAAGGTTGCGCAAATCCTGTTGACCGCTGAGGACTTATCGAATAGGGCAGCCTACGTTCACACCTGCGACGTGCTGGGTTTACTACTCAAGACAGGTGTGGTGCCGATAATCAACGAGAACGACGTAACCTCAGTGGATGAACTTATGCGCACAGAAGGCTACAAGGTAAACTTCAGTGACAACGACATTCTCAGCGTGCTCGTCGCCGGAGCCGTCTGCGCAGACTTAGTCATCATCCTCTCCGACGTTGAAGGCTTGTACACCACTGACCCCTCAGAGCCCGGCGCGCAACTCATAAAGACCGTGGACTCAATCACCGCCGAATTGAAAAAGTCCCTCAACGGCAAGAGCAAACTAGGTCGAGGGGGCATCCAAAGCAAGATTAAAGCCGCTGAAATCGCCACCTATTGCGGCATCCCCATGGTCATAGCGAATAGCCGAAGAGAAAACATTATCGTGGACATTTTAGCAGGTAGAGAAGTTGGTACCTACTTTAAGCCTCAGAGACGCATGTGCGCGGTTAAGCGTTGGATTGCGTATGGTGCCGCTGTGAAGGGTATTATTCAGGTTAATGAAGGTGCAAAGAAAGCGATTTTGGAAGGTTCAAGCCTTTTGCCCGTAGGCGTGACTAAGGTGGTGGGCGCCTTCAACGAAGGCGACGTGGTCTGCTTGGAAGACCAAAACCGCGTAAAGTTTGCGCGGGGCAACCCCAACTACGACAGCACCCAGCTAAACCTAATTAAAGGATTACAGGTAACAGAAGTACATGAAAAACTGGGAGCCGATAAACCTAAAGAAGTTATCGAGCACCACAACATACACCTGTTTGAGGAAGAAAAATGATAGAGGAAATATGCAAAAAAGCCAAAGCCGCCTCTTATGAGGTGGCAAAACTCACGGCAGATCAAAAAAACGTGGCGCTCTGCCACATGGCAAAAGCACTAGAAGCCAATGTGGAGAAAATTTTAGCGGCAAACAAGGTTGACGTTGAGGCAGCCAGAGCTAAAGGCATCAAAGCCTCGCTGCTGGACCGTTTGGCATTGGATCAAAAGAAGATTCAGAATATGGCAAAAGAACTTCGCGAAGTCTCCGTTTTGCCTGACCCTATCGGCGCAATCCTTGGCAGCTGGACACGTTCCAACGGCTTAATTATTAGTCAAGTCCGCGTGCCTTTGGGTGTGGTCGGCGTCATCTATGAGTCGCGCCCCAACGTCACATCCGACTCTGCAGGGATCTGCATAAAATCGGGCAACGCAGTGATTTTGAGGGGAGGCTCCGACGCACTGTACTCTAATGTTGCAATCGGCGAGGTGCTACAGGAGGCTTTGGCGGGTACGGCGGTGCCTGTGGATGCAGTTCAAGTGGTTAATTCGCCTGATCGCAAAGTTGCTGAGGAACTCATGGGCATGCGTAATTACGTGGATGTATTGGTTCCCCGAGGCGGCGCAGACCTTATTCAAACAGTCATCGAGAAATCCCGAATCCCCGTTATCGAAACAGGAACAGGAAACTGTCACATTTACGTTGAAGAAGACGCCGACTTAACTAAAGCGACACCAATTGTGATTAATGCAAAGTGCCAACGCCCTGGAGTTTGCAACGCCGCCGAAAAGCTGGTGGTGCACCGCAACATTGCCGCAAGCTATCTGCCTGTTGTTATTGCTGAACTTAGAAAGAACAATGTAGAAGTGCGTGGCGACCAAGAAACCTGCAAAATCGTCCCTGACGTTAAAGTCGCTACTGAGGAAGATTGGGGAACTGAATACCTTGATCTTATCATAGGCGTTAAAGTTGTTGGCAGCCTAAACGAAGCCATCGCGCACATCAACAAGTATGGCACTCACCACAGCGAAAGCATAATCACCGCTGACTTTGCTAAAGCCATCGAATTCATGAAAGGCGTTGACTCAGCCGCCGTCTACTGGAACGCTTCAACGCGGTTCACAGATGGCAACCAGTTTGGGCTTGGCGCAGAAATCGGCATAAGCACCCAAAAACTCCACGCTCGCGGACCCATGAGCGTACAGCACCTAACCACAACCAAATACGTGATTTTAGGCAACGGGCAAATCCGCAAATAGCCTGCGCAATGGGTTGATGGCTGATTGTGGCTTAACCCTCAAGCAGAACGGACGAATTTTCTGAGTTACCGTTCCATTTTCTCTTTCTTGCTTTAGTCAATAAAAACCTCTGAGTTAGGGACCACAATGCATAGCTTTCTAGGCTGTTTTGAGGAAACACATATGGTGATAATTAGAAAAAAGTAAAGCTCAGAAAAGGGAGCTCAGATTACTGAGGTAAAGAAGTGCATTATCAGGTTGGGGAATAAGCCTATTATTAGCGAGACAGCGACGAGGGCAAAGAGTGGCAGAGTCATGGATTTTGGTGCTTCTTTGACTTTTTCCATGGAGGGGTTTAGTGGTCCAAAGAATATGCGTATGGCAGGCCAGAACGTGTACACCGAGGTTAGGAAGACTGCGAAGATTGCGATTATAGCGATTGCTAAGTAAAGCATGGATGTTGTGCCTCTGGAGAAGATTCCCACAAACATAATCCACTCTGACTGGAAGCCACTTAGCGGCGGCATAGCAGAAAGAATCATAGCGCCGATAATGCACAGGGTTGCGGTAAGGGGCATTCTTTTTGCAAGACCGCCCATTTCTTTTATGCTTCTAACGCCAGTTTGGGTGACAAGTATTCCTGCAACAGAGAACAGTATGGCTTTTCCAAGTATGTGGCTCATGAAGTAAAAAACGCCTCCTTCAACACCGAGCGCAGTCATGCTTGCCAAGCCGAGGAGTGAGTAGGCTGTTTGTCCGATTGTTGAGTAGGCAAATAGCCGTTTAACATCGTCTTGCGACATTGTCAGGTATGCACCGTAAATCATGGTGATAACAGCCAGTATCATGAGAGGAATGCTGAAAACTTCGAAAGAGTTGAACATTTGCAGATAGAGTAACCGTGCAATTAGGTAGGTGCACATTCCACCGATGGCGGCAAGAATTGCGGCAACGAAAGTTACGTGTTCACCTTCTACGTGGGGTAGCCAGACGTGGAAGCCAAAGGTTGCCATCTTTATCAGGAAGCCAATAAGGATTGCAAGGCAAACCCAAAAGCCCAAGTTTGTGCCAGATATGGCGGAAAGTGAACTGATTGCGAAGCTTCCTGTTCCGACTGAGGCTGCGATGGCTCCGATTAAGTAGAGGGCGGCTCCGGCTTGGGTCCAGATAAAAGACATCATTGCAACGCGGTGTCTATCAATGTATCCGAACATGTCTAAGATGACAAAAGAGGGAATTAAACCTGATTCGATGAATAGAAACAGTTCGATTGTGTTGGTGGAAAGTGATGAACCAATCAGTCCAACGGGTAGCAGCATGAAAAGTGCGTAGAATATGGCGTACATGGCAGGTTTTTCGTTGCCATATAGGGTGGTGATTCTGTTATTCATGTATTTAATTGAGTAAACAGCCAGTGCTGTGGAAACTACGCTCATAATTATTGCAACAGGCACGCTCAAACCGTCGGCTAAAAAGCCAAAGTTCAACGTGAAGACAACGTTGCCCCATTGGTAGCTTTCAGTTAGCGAACCGCCGTTAGTCCACAAGTCGACGGCGACTAAGATCAAAAGCAGGGTTGTGTAGAGCAATCCTACTGTGGCAATCCAGCCGGTGTTTTTCTTGAGCGTTTTACCTACCAGTGCGCAGATGATTGCCGTGATTATGGGTACGAGGATAATTTGTAGCAATACGTATGGGATTTGCATTTACAGGAAACCTCCTAGCCATAGGCCCAACAGGATTATAACTAGCAGTATTAGGAAGTACAGCATGTTCACTGAAAGGATTCCGGTTTGTATCTTTTTGAGTTGTTTGCTAAGTCCACTGAAGCCCTCTGGGATGCCGTTGTTTATTGCCCGGTCAAGTGGCGATTCAATGTATTTTTTAAGCGGCTCTCTTATTGCAAGGGTCGTGTTGACAAAGACCTTGTTGAAGAATGCATCCATGTACCAGCGGTTCCAAAGGAACTTGTAGAGTGATTTGAGTCCACCGCTTTTTGCGACGACAGCTTCAGCCTGAGCTTTGTGCTGGACATAGAGCCGCCAAGCAGGATAGGCACCTATGACAATCATCAGAGTTGATGCAACTGCCATCACTATTTCTAAGTTTAATCCACTAAGGATTGGCGCACTTGTGGTTGGTGTGGCTACAACCATGTTTAGGCTGTTGGTAAAGTATTTGTTAAAACCGTTTGACAGGAAATTGCTGATTAATGGACCGGTAAAGCCGATAAGCATTGTAAGCGCTGCGAGGATACCGATGGGACCAAGCATAATCCAGCTGGCTTCGCCGTGTTCATGTACTGCCGCGTCAGTGTGGTCTTCCATTTCAGGATGCAACTTGACTTCAGATTTGTTGTGGAAAATCATGCCCATTATGCGGAACGAGTAAAACGCCGTCATAATAACGGTGACCAACGCCACTATGAACAGCAAGATCTGCCCGCTGGACCAGGTAGCTGCAAGCACGCTGTCTTTGCTCCAAAAGCCTGAGAACAGTGGAACGCCGACCAATGCCAATGCGCCTATCCACATGAAAGCCCATGTGTAGCGCATTTTATGTCGGGATAGCTTCATGTCCTTGAGGTAAATAGAGCCTGAGGCGTGTATGACGATGCCTGCGCAGAGGAATAAGATGACTTTGAAGATGCCATGGTTAATGAGGAAGAACAGTCCAGACACTGTACCTTCCACCAGTGTGGTTGAGCTCAAACCAGCTATGCCCAAGGCGAGTATCATGTAACCGATGCAGCTCATGGTAGAGTAAGCGAGGGCTTTCTTTAGTTCTTTAGCAACGATCGCCTGGGAACCCGCTAAGAAAGCAGTGAATGCGCCGATTATTGCCGAGAATATGAAGAACGTTAATGCCTCGGGTAATGCAGGGGTCAGCACCCAAGCGCCGATAAAGAAGATTGGCAGTAGGCGGGCTACTAAGTAGACTCCTGCTTTGACCATGGTGGCTGCGTGGATAAGGGCTGAAACAGGTGTTGGACCAGCCATTGCTTCAGGGAGCCATTCATGGAAGGGGAACTGTGCTGATTTTGCAAATGGACCCAACAGGAGCAGTACACAGGTTATTGCCAAGATGCCTGGTGTTGCCGCCATCGCGGGAAGCCATGTTCCTGCGGTTTGGATTAGTTGCAGGAAGTTGAAGGTGCCTGAGTACAGGTAAATTAGGATTATGCCTGCGAGCAGCGCCATGTCGCCAAGGGTGGTTACCAAGAGCGCTTTTAATGCAGCTCGGGAAGGCGTTACGAAAGGATTTGGGGATGGTCCGCCTATCCAGTGTTCTTTTTCGTCTCGGTAGTAGTAGCCGATTAAGCCAAAGCTGCATAAGCCGACGATTTTCCACCCGACAAACATCAAAATCAGGTTGTCAGCTAAAACCAGCAGCAGCATTGAGCTGATGAATAGAGACATGAAGAACCAGAAGCGGGCAACGGATGGATCGTCTTGCATGTATTTAACTGAGTAAATTAGGATGAGCAAACCAAGGAAGGCTACAACGTTGACCATAATTATGCTCAAGGGGTCAATTAGCATACCTACCCCCAGGGAACTGGTGCCGCCAAGCGAGAACCAAAACGCCTGCTTATCTATACTGTTGAAATTGAATAGGTCAGGAATTAGCAGAAGCGCCATTATCCAGCCTAATGCGCCCAAGGTTATGACGGTGATGTTCATTGCTTGTCGATTAACGTTCTTTAAGAGCAGGGCAGCTACTGCGCCAAGTGTGGGGAATATCCAGCAAAGCCATGGAATCAAATCAGTAAACAACATTTTAGATTACGCCTCCTAGCACAACCAATGCGTGAGCAGCTTGGTTGGCGAAGTTGTAGATTGGGTCTGGCCAGATGCCGAAGAGCACAACGGTGAAGGCTAACACACAGATGGGTATGAGCATGAGCCAAGGTGTTTCTTTGGCTTTTTGCACTTGCTCTGTAACAGGTTCCTGTAGGATGGTTTTGACTATGCGCAGGTAATAGCCCGCGGAGATTGCACTGTTTACGATTAGTGCGATGCCAAGCCAATCCAAGTTTACCTGAAAAGTAGAGGTGAAAAGGGTCAGTTCACTTATAAAGCCGTTGAAAGGCGGCAACCCGATTAATGCAAAAAGCGAAATGGAGAAGGCAAGTGCAGTGATGGGCATTTTGCGGCCCACGCCGACCATGTCTTTTAGTTCGCGGACTCCGAGTTGATAGATGATTGCGCCAGCGCAAAGGAAGGCGACTCCCTTCATTAGGGCATGGTTAGAGAACTGCAAGAAGGTTCCAGTCAACCCAGTTTGAGTTCCAACTGCGATGCCGACCAGCATGTAGCCAACTTGGGCAATACTTGAGTACGCCAGCATACGTTTTAGGTCAGTTTGCAGGAGCGCAGTTACGTTTCCAACAACCATTGTCACAAAACTTAACACGGCAATCAGTGGTAGCCACTGTGCCTGAATTGAGATGAATGCTGAGAAGAATACCCGCGCGATAACGTAGATGCCGGGTCCAATTACTATTCCTGACAACATCGCGGTTATTGGGCTTGGTGCAGACGAGTAGGCGTCAGGTAGCCAAGTATGAAGAGGAACCACTGCGGCTTTAACGCCAAAGCCAACGAAAACAAACAACGCGGCAATGTAAAGCCAAGCGGTGGGGGCTGCGGTGGCAAATGCTGCGGTTAACCCTTCAAAGCTCAGAGTTCCTGTCATGCCATACAGGAGGGATATGCCAAAGAGTGCGGTTGCGGATCCTGCAGCACTCATGATTAAGAATTTTAGGCTGGCTTCGATGTTTGCCCAGCGTTCTCTGAAAAACGCGACTAATGCGTATGTGGAGATGGACATGAGTTCCCAGAACACAAACAAGGTAATGAGGTCGCCTGAGAAGACGATACCGACCATGCCGCTTATCATTGTTAAAATCAGGGTGTAATAGATGGGTGAGCGGGTGTTTTTCTCCAAGTATTTTATGGAGTAGAGTGTTGCGGCTAGACCTAAGCCAAGAAACATTGCGGTCATAAAGATGCTTAACATGTCAACTTTT
This sequence comes from Bathyarchaeia archaeon, assembly GCA_046706605.1. Lineage (GTDB taxonomy): Archaea > Thermoproteota > Bathyarchaeia > Bathyarchaeales > Bathycorpusculaceae > Bathycorpusculum. Next base: position 14,714 of record JBJKPJ010000109.1, read on the forward strand.
AGGTGCCCTGCAACGAGACTGTTTCCAGTTATGTAGATAGCGCCGTTGCTGACGACATCCTGATAAAGTGTGTATAAAGCGACACCCACGATTGCTAAAGCTATTGTTGCGAATGCGCCTGTGATTTTGCTACGATAGGGTTTTGGAGTTGCCCATCCGATAATTGGGGATATAGCGGTGAATAGTAAAAGTAAATCAAGGGGCAATGTAAACATGTGTCTTTTTCCTCCTTTAACCTCTCAGCCGCCTTAATTCTTTTACATCCAAGGTTCCATAGTGCCTGTAAGCCAAAACGACAATTGCGAGTGCAACTGCGCTTACAGCTCCTGCTAAACCAATTGAGATGCAAACAAATGTGCTTCCCATTGGGTCAACAAACCCAGGCATGGCGTAAGCGGCAAAGGTGATAAAGTTAATGTTGGCTGCGTTAATCAGCATTTCAATACCTAAGACAAGTCTTAGCATGTTGCTTTTGGTTGCTAAACAGTAAATTCCAATCATGTAAAGTCCAATGGAAAAAATCAGATAAAACGTCAGATCAATCATTCAGAATCCTCCTTATCATCAGTTCTCAACATTGCTAGCGACGCAGCGGCAGCACCAAACAATACAAACGCTTGAGCTACCAACGTTAGGTCGTAGTTAGTCCACATAAATTGGCTGTCTGCTGGACCAACATTGGCATTGACATTAATGTAATGGTCTGATTGCGTTGCGTAGTGAAACGCAGGAAAAGGAGACTGGCTTGCAACTACAACAAAAACGGCGACGGCAAGAAGCGCAAAAATGATACCGGCAACAACAATGGCATTGGTTTTCATTTTTATCTGATGCTCTCCTTACGGGTTGTTAACATTACAGCAGCAAGGAAAATCGTGACCACCGCACCAGCATAAACGAGGACTTGAAACACCGAAGCGTATGGGGCATCTAAAAGCCAAAAGATTCCGCCGATAGTTACGCACATGGCGCAGAACGAAATTGCTGCATGTAAAAGATTTTTTAACTCAATGGCGGCAACCGCTAAAACAAGGGTCGCGATCATTAATATGTATTGAAGGATCTCTTCTAACGTGCCCCAAATCTCCTCCTTACGATATGGAGAAGGGTTTAATAGGTTGCTTTAAAATCTTTAGGTTCAGGGAGAAATCATGATAACGGATATGCCTTTAGTTTTGCCATTAGTATTTGGAATTGCATTATTAGTGTCAATAATAATCTATGTAATTGGAGGGAAAATTGCGCCTAAAGGCAAAGACACGCCAGGCAAAAACGCGCCCTACGCATGTGGAGAAGATGAAGACCTCCCAGAGGTAAAAGTCGGATTAGAACGATTCCTAACTTTCGCGGTTTACTTTTTGATTTTTGACGTCTTCGCATTCATGATGGTAACGGCGTTTTACACTTTAGGGGTCATGCCGATGATTTATGCCCTAGTTGTTTTGATGGCTGTCGCGATGCTTGTTTTAGGCAAGAGGCGGCTTTAATTTTTTCCCATTACTTAACCTTTTTAAAATTTAACCACAGGGTTTTTATTACTCCAAACGCTAATTCGACATCGACAGTTGTTAAAAAAGTGGGTATAACAATAGTCGAAGGGAGAGAAAAATATGATTGCGCTTGACATTCTGCAGATTCTGGTTTTTCCAGGAATACTATTCCTTTTAGTCTTAGCTTTCTTCTATGAATGGATCGACAGAAAACTGTACGCAAAAATACAAAACAGATACGGTCCCCTCCACACGGGTCCAGCAGGTCTGTATCAACCAGTTGCCGACTTTGTCAAGTTGCTAGCGAAAGAAGACATCGTTCCAATGGTGTGCGACAAAATCATATTCTCTGCCGCACCAATCATCTACCTCACGTTACCCTTAACCGCCCTGTTTGTTATCCCCATCGCAGGAAACACCGCTCTGGTAGCGTTTGAAGGCGACTTATTGCTGGTCATGTTTGTTTTCACGTTAGGCATAATCACTGTTTTCTTAGCCGGATGGAGCTCAATTAACCGCTACAGCATCCTCGGAGGAGTCCGTGCAATTCTGCAAATGATGAGTTTTGAAATCCCAATGGGGTTAGCATTAATCGGACCCGCCATCGCCGCCCAAAGCCTCTCAATAAGCACTATTTCTCAATCACAGACCAATTCTCTCTGGTACATTTTCTTACAACCCATCGGATTCATTGTTATCGTCATCTGCATGATGGCGGAACTGGAAACAGCACCATTTAACATTCCCGAAGCAGAATCAGAAGTTGTTGCTGGCTGGCTGACGGAATTTAGCGGCAGGAAACTCGCCATGTTTAAACTCGGCAGAAACCTGGAACTAATCTTAGCCTCAGCTCTAATCTCGGCACTCTACTTGGGCGGAATCCAACAGATCGCCTTTGTCCCTGCACCAGTGATATTCCTCATAAAAACTATCGTTGTAGTTCTGCTAATTTCGTTCCTGCGAGCCATCTTTGCCCGCCTCCGGTTAGACCAATCAATCGGGGGAATGTGGAGATACCTACTGCCATTGGCAATTCTCCAAATCGTCCTCATCTTAGCAGGCATAGGAAAATAACCAAGTCATTTGGCGGCGACTCAAATTTTTGTCGCCAAAATTTTTACTTTTTGTCAAAAATGACTACAACAAAAAGAATTAAACTTGCTTAGCAGAAAAACAAAAAGAAAGAAAAAGTTACGCTGTTGGTTTTTGCGCTGGTTGAGGCTTTATCACAAGGGTGTTTTTATCTACGCAGGCTAACTCGAAAATTGCGGTCGGCGAAATGGCGTTTCTGGTGCAACTGTCTGCGCATTGGTAGCAAAAGATGCATCTGTCTAAGTGAAACATGGGCCGTTTCTTGCCTTCAACTTCAACCATTTCTATGGCGTTTGCGGGGCAATCTTTAGCGCATAGGCTACAACTTATGCATTTGTTTATGTCAAAGACTTGTTTGCCGCGGAAGCCTTCAGCTACGTTGGCGGGGACAAAGGGGTATTTTTGGGTTGCTGATTTTTTGAATAAATTATGGATTGCTTCGCGGGATATGTTTGATGAGAATGTTCGTTTTTTATCAGTCATATTTTTCACCTTATCTGTCTGTACATGAGAAGCATGGGTCTAAACTTACAAAGTTCGAGGGAACATCAGCTAAGTTCTCGCCTATAGCGGTTTTGAGGAACGCCGGGATGTTTGCGTATGTGGGTGTTCTTACTTTTACCCGTTCAGGATTGACGGTACCGTTACTTTTCACGTAGTAGAAGAGTTCGCCTCTTGGCGCTTCCACACGGTTAACTGCTTCGCCGGCAACAACTGCTCGTGGCACTTTAACTCTGATTGGCCCGCTGGGAAGGTGGTCGAGTGCGTATTCGATGATTTTGATGCTTTCCTCAACTTCATCCATACGAACGTTCATCCGTGCCCAAGTGTCGCCTTCCTTGTAAACGATTTCTTTGAAAGGAATCTCACCGTAAGCTTCGTAGGGTTCATCTTTGCGCACATCAATGTCAACGCCTGAACCTCGCGCAACCGGACCAACGACACAGAGTTTTAGGGCATCTTCTCTGGAC
>JBJKPJ010000110.1:0-1848 GCA_046706605.1 Bathyarchaeia archaeon
GTTGTGGACGGCGAAGTCGGCAGCGATTCAGGCTGTTATTTGCAGGGAGGCTTAATAAAAATCAAAGGTAACAACACTGGACAGTTTCTTGGGTTCCATATGAGTACTGGAACAATCCATGTTGAAAAGAACGCCAGCGCAAGACTTGGCGCTAACATGACTGGAGGCAAAATTATTGTTTCAGGCTGTATTGAAGAGTTGATGCCCAGTTTCACAATCGACGGCGTTAAACCTAAAGTAAAAATCGATAACACCGAATCTGCAGCCGGACCATTCTATGTGTTTTTGGGTGACCTTGCTGAAAAAGGCAACGGTAAAATTTTCGCTTCCAAAGCCAACAACCCACAGCTTAAAACCTACGAAAGGTACCTCTGATATGCTAACTTTTCTTGTTAGCTAAACCTATATTCTTATTCTTGTTTAATTATCTTTAAACAAGGTACCGCCATGGTTCGTCAAGTCGACATTACAAAAATCGATCTATCCACTGGAAAAGCCCAAACCAACAAAGATTTAGTGGCAGAAGAAGTTCCTCTTCAGCTTTTTGTAAACACAGCATTTTGGGCAACCATCCTTTGCTCCCCAACAAACCTAAAAGAATTGGCAGTGGGACACCTGTTTTCCGAGGGAATTGTGAAGTCAATTGACGAAATTGAGGAAGTTGTGGTTAAAGAAAAAGAGATCACCTGCATTGTGAAACTCAAACCCAGCATAAAAGTTGACGACCGCATCAGTGTCTCCCGTCTTCACGCACGGGTTATTGCTTCAGCCTGTGGAGGCGGCGGTTCACCCTACCAATTCAAAGGCAAAATTCCTCACGTAGAATCAAAACTAATCGTAAACGCCCAAACAATATTTCAAGGCGTAAACCAACTAAACTTCAAAGCCGAAGGATTTAGGCAAACAGGTGGCATGCATGTCGCCGCAATCTACAAAGCTGATGGCTCGTTGATTGCTTTAGCGGAAGATGTTGGCAGGCACAATGCGGTTGATAAAGTAATTGGTATGGCTGCCTTGGCTGCTGTTGATTTCGGTGGGTGCTTTTTAGCGTTGAGTGGACGCATTTCGGGTGATGTGGCTTTTAAAGCTGCTAAAGTTGGGTTGCCCATTGTTGCTTCTCTTGCAGCTGCGCTCTCATCTGGGATTGCTACTGCACAGGAATCCAACCTTACATTGACGGGATTTGTGCGTGGAAAACGCCTAAACGTTTACACATTTCCACAAAGAATAGCTATCTGATTTCACTTTTCAGTTTGGGCTATGCCCCATGCTTGATCCGCTTTTGCCCTTTCAGCTAACAAGTAGCTGCGCTTTTCCTCGTACGTCTTTGCTTCTAAACCATAGTTTTGGGCAGCTTTCAAAAACGCATTATGAACCCTGCCGAGCTGGTTTTTTGCGGCTATAGAAAGCGACATTAAACATTTTGCCTCAAATTCTCGACTTATCGCCGCCCAAAAAAATTGGCAATCCCTCTCAAACACGGCGGCGCAATTCCCAAACATTTTTGCGGCTTCCAAAAAATCACCGTTATCCCTTTTAGTTGATGCGTCTAAAAGCAGCTCTACCCATTCTTCGGGGAACTCTCCAAGGTTTAAACGCAAACTTTCAACCATTGTGCCTGTTCCTTGGCGAGGTTGTAGCCGACTTAAGTCTTCTTGGGAGTTAATGTTGACAAAACTCTTGAATTCTGGGTCGAAGGTTTTGATATCCCCAAAAGGAGATAACAGTAGCACTTTTTGGGAGCCTCTTATGATGTCGTCTGGGTGGGACCTTTCTAGCTGGCAGAGAGTTTGTGTGATTTTTAGGGCGGTTTTTCGCTGCAGAACCATCAGGAGCGTTTCCAGCCTG
>JBJKPJ010000111.1:0-2311 GCA_046706605.1 Bathyarchaeia archaeon
AACTGTCTTCAGAGAGAGTCTTCTGTTGTTCTCCAGAAGTCGATTAAAGAAGGCTTTGGGTTAACAGTGTCAGAGGCGCTCTATAAGGGAACTCCTGTGGTGGCCTCCAACGTGGGAGGCATTCCAACACAGATAATTGACGGTTACACAGGGTATCTGCATGAACCAAGAGATTACGCTGGTTTTAGTCGCAGCATTCTACGATTGTTAAAAGACCCTGCGCTAAGAAAAGAAATGGGGAAAAATGGACAAGAACATGTTAGAAAAAATTTCTTGATAACCCGATTGGCTTCTGATTGGTTAACTCTTTTTGAAAATACACTAAATATGCCAAAAAATTAATTTTTCTCTTTAAACATTAAACAGTGTTTTACCGAGCGGTCAAAATGAGTAGGTTAGTGCTTGTTTCTAACAGGTTACCTCTGAACCTTTCAAAAGATAATGGTCAGTTAAAAGTTGAACGGAGTGTTGGCGGGTTGGCGACTGGTATTGGCTCCGTTTATAAATCGAAAGAAAGTCTGTGGGTCGGGTGGCCTGGCTATAGTGTTCAGAAGTTTCAGAAAGATGAAAAACACCAAGTTACTGCTTTGCTAAGCAAGGAAAAGTGCTATCCTGTTTTTCTTTCATCGTATGATATTAAGCAGTACTACGGTGGTTTTTGTAATAACACAATTTGGCCCCTATTTCACTATTTTAATCTCTACACAAAGTATGATTCAAGCTATTGGAATAGTTATAAAAAAGCTAATGAGAAGTTTTGCAGTGCCGTTATGGAAGTAGCCAAGCCTGATGACACATTTTGGGTTCAAGACTATCATCTGATGCTTTTGCCTCAGATGCTAAGGCAACACTTGCCCCACTCCAAGATTGGCTTTTTTTTACACATCCCGTTTCCATCCTATGAGGTTTTTCGTCTTCTTCCTTGGCGTTCAGAAATTCTAAGTGGACTTTTGGGCGCAGATCTGGTGGGTTTCCATACGTATGATTATGTGCGGCACTTTCTTTCTAGTGTTCGTCGAATTTTGGGTTATGAGCATTCCTTAAGTGAAGTTCAGACGGGTGAGCGTTTAGTAAAGGTTGATCTTTTTCCCATGGGCATTGATTATGATCGGTTTCAGAATGCTGCGACAAGCAGTGTTGTTAAAAAAGAAGTTGAAGGTATACGAAAAAGGGTGGGAAAACAAAAAGTAATTCTGTCCTTTGACCGGCTTGACTACACAAAGGGAATACCGCTAAGGTTGGAAGCCTTTGATGAATTTCTGAATCGAAAAGCGAAATACCGAGGAAAAGTCACTCTCTACTTAGTTGCTGTTCCCTCACGCGGTGCGGTTAGCCAATATCAAATTTTAAAAAAGCAAATTGATGAGTTAGTTGGACGCATCAATGGCAAGTATGCAACTACTGACTGGACGCCTGTTCGCTACTTTAGCCATTTTCTACCCTTTAACATGCTGGTTTCAATGTATACGGTAGCTGATGTGGCTTTAGTTACTCCACTGCGTGATGGAATGAATTTGATGGCTAAAGAATACATAGCCTGCAAAGTTGACGGGTCAGGTAGTTTAATCCTGTCAGAGGTGGCTGGGGCTGCCCAAGAACTTGGCGAAGCCATAATTGTAAATCCAAACAACCAAGAACAAATTATAAGTGCTCTTGAGAAAGCTTTGAACCTCTCAAAGGAAGAGCAGCAAAAACAAAATCAGACTATGCAAAAACGCCTTAAACGCTATGATATCCATCGTTGGGTTGAAGATTTTTTGAGCAGTTTGGATAAAGCTTGGCTTTCTCAACAAGCAATTATGGGGCAAATCATGAACGCAACCGCGGAGAAAGAGTTGACCAAAAAATATGCTGAAAGCTCGAGAAGACTTATTCTGCTTGATTATGATGGAACTTTGGTGCCTTTTTCTGATGCTCCTGAAAAAGCCAAGCCTACCGTTGAAGTTTTGGATGTTTTAAGGCGACTTTCTGAGGATCAAGCAAATCATGTTGTTGTCATCAGCGGTAGAAAGCATGATTCTTTAATCAATTGGTTTAAAGCGTTAAACATAGGTTTAATTGGGGAACATGGTGCGTGGATAAAAGAGCAATCAGGAATAATTCATACACCACAAAATCTGTCAAACCAGTGGGAAAAACAGGTTCGGCCTCTTCTTGAAATCTATCATGATCGCACGCCAGGCTCTTTTATTGAGGAAAAAGATTACTCGGTAGTTTGGCATTATCGTAAAGCTGACCCTATTTTAGGGTTCCTTCGGGCAAACCAGCTTAAGGATGATTTGACAATTTTAACGGCTAACCTTGGCTTAAC
>JBJKPJ010000112.1:0-2070 GCA_046706605.1 Bathyarchaeia archaeon
GTTCAAACCTGTTGAGGGTAAACGTGAGCAGGTGCGCAAAAAACTTGGAATCCAAAAAGATGCCGTGGTTGTGCTGACTGTGCGGCGGCTGGTTTATAAAAACGGCATAAACACCTTAATCGACAGCGCCAACATCGCCGCCAAAAAGAATCCCCACATCGTGTTTTTGGTGGTGGGTAAAGGTCCAGACCTAGAAAGCGTCAGGCTGCAAGTTGCGCAGTTGGGGCTTTCTGCCAACTTTAAGCTTGCAGGCTTCGTCAGTGACGCGGATTTGCCATCTTACTATAATACAGCGGACTTGTTTGTGTTGCCTTCAAAGTCGGGCGAGGGGTTGCCGCTTGTAGCGCTTGAAGCTATGGCAAGTGGACTCCCAGTTATAGCTACCGATGTAGGTGGCATACGAGAAATCCTCATGGAAGACTACGGCAGACTGGTGCCGCCAAACCAACCTGAGTTGCTTGCGGAGGCAATTTTGGATTTTGCCGCCATCGACTTTTCTAAACGCAAAGGGGAGCTACGTGTGATGGTTGAAGAACGGTTCAGTTGGGATGCAAACGTTGAGAGGCTTGTCGAAATATACGAAGAACTTATTTAACCATGTGACGGAAACATATTAGCTCTTTACAAATTAAACGGGGCGTATCGATGACATCAAAAGTTGAAATGGTTTCGGTGGTAATTCCCACACTAAACGAAGCAGGAAACATACTGGAAGCAGTCACCACAATCCACAAGGATACGTCTTATCCTAAAGAAATCATCATCGTAGACGGAAACTCGTCTGATGGCACCAAAGAAATAGTGCAGAAACTCGACTATGTCAAACTCATCGTGGAGCCCCGCCGCGGCTACGGTTTAGCCCTGATGACGGGCATGAAAAACGCCAAAGGCAACATTATCGTTATGGTTGACGGCGACGGCACCTACGAGTTTCGTCACATCCCCCGTATGTTAAGCAAAATGGTGGAAAAGGACGCTGACATGGTGCTTGCTACACGAATGTACGACCCAAACAAAGCTATGGGATTGATGAATTTCATAGGCAACAAAGTCATCACCAACTTTTACGACTTCTTTTTCAGCCAGTTCCTCAGCGACACTCAATCGGGCTTCCGAGCAATCTCTCATGAAGCCATCGACAAAGTGAAACTAAAAGAAATCGATATGGCTTACGCCACTGAGATGCTTATCCAGTTTGCCAAAGAGGGCTTAACTATGTATGAGGTACCCACCACGTATAAAGACCGTAAGTATGGGAAGCCAAAGTTGAGAAGGTTTAAGTCTGGAATTGAGATATTTAGCACTATGTTTAGGGGTTTCTTGGATGCGACCACGTTTAGAAAGTGTCATGAGGGCTTTAAGAAAAATCGGTCTAGATGAAGACAAAGGCTACGTAATAGCAATTTTTCTGGCGTTACTTATTGTTTCCGCCACCGTTGCTGGATACTATCTGGTTTTAAGGCCCCAAGCTGAACCCTACAACACAATTTATTTGCTGGACTCCAACAAAATGGCAGTAGATTACCCTGAAACGTTGGTAGCTAACCAGAACAACACTTTTAACGTTTACGTGAATGTTGAAAATCACATGGCATCAAGCGCCAGCTATCAGATACAAGTCAAGATAACAACCAACCTCAACACTTTCCCCGTTGGAGTCACGCCAAGCCAAACAATAGAAACAGGCACCATCAGCAACAACGGCAAACCCGTCGAGAGCACCGCAACCATCACCCAAAACCAGTTGGGGCAGTACTGGGTTGTTTTTGAGCTCTGGGAACACAAAGACAACACATTGGTCTTCACACAAGACTATTGCGTCTTACCTATCAACGTGATAAACTAACACTCTGACTGGGTTTGTTTTACTATCCTTTCAGCTATTTCCAAATCTTTGGGTGTGTTTACGTTTAGCAGGACTTCTGTTTCCTGCGCAATTATGGCTGCCGTTTCGATTTTGCCTTCCCCTTGGATTCTTTTGCCGTTAACAATGTTTACCCCCGAAACTGCGTACCAAACGCCTTTGTATTCGTCAGTGGAAGAAATCGACAGCCCCAAATCCAGCCGCGA
>JBJKPJ010000113.1:0-1017 GCA_046706605.1 Bathyarchaeia archaeon
AACCAGCGCCGTCCTATCTCCCGTCCACGCCCAAGCCAAAAAACTACGCGACGATATGAATCTGGCAATCCGCAGCGTGGAAGATGTCAGCAAACTGCTCTTTGACATCAGCAGCCGAGAGATAGAGAAGCGGAACATGAAAGTTTACAACCGTGCCCGAGCCCTCAACAAGCTCTCACGGCTATTTTTAGACCGTCTAAAAAAACTAAACCCCCCCGAAGAGGTTTCCTATGACTCTATTAACAGATATCTTCAGGATACCCAAAAAGTAATTTTAGTCACAGATATAGACCTTAAAAACTGGTTCCCTAGAATTTCGCCCTTCTTTATCATGGATAGACGCAAATTTTTAGCCATCTACGAGAAAGCCAAACAAGCCTATAATACATTAAACAATTTCCTCAACGACGAATACATCAAAACCAAAACCCTCGAAGACGCCCTACTGCAACTTAACGGGCTCCAAGACCTCGAAAAACAGCTAGAAATTCTTGGCGCCGAAAAGGACTCCATTAAAAACGAGCGGCTTCCCTTAGAGCAGGAAATTGTTCAGTTGGAACAAAAAATCAACGATCTTCAAAGCAAAGGACCAATCGACAAACTCAACATGGTTAACTCCGAAATCGACTCGCTAAGCAACGAGTTAAAAAACGAGTTGCGGCATCTACAAAAACCTTTCATAAAAATGCAGGCGCTAGCAACTAGCGGTGGCGGCGGAGGCATAACCCCTGATGACTTGTCCCAGATTAACATGTACTTGGATAATCCTTTTGATGCTTTAGTAGCTGACAAGCAAGGCTACCCCAAGTTTAAGGCAGTTTTGGAGAAGCTGGAAGTGATGCTTGCCGAAGATAAGCTAAAACTAAAATCGGACAAAGCGCGAAAAGCTGAGCAGTCAGTAAACGAAATTCTCCATAACAATTCGCTAGCTAAACTGCAGCTTCGGTGCATCGAGATGGCAACCAACCGTGACCATCTTGTGACTTCGTCAAAACTCGATGAGATAAAACACGATAT
>JBJKPJ010000114.1:0-2879 GCA_046706605.1 Bathyarchaeia archaeon
TTGAGTGTTCAAATCGATGCGCCAACTCATCTGCATCAAGCACACTGGTTTCATGCAGAATCGCATCTGCCAAATCTGAATCTACCGTCACATCGCCCAGCGGTGTGCGCCAAATGCCTTCACGCATCGTTGCCAATGCGCTGCCGTAACCTGTGTGGCTGGGACCTAAAAGCACCACGGTGTCTGGTTTGCCATCTTGAGCTAATTCAAAAAATCCGTGGGCGGCTACGGGACCTGAATAGTTATAGCCTGCATGGGGAGAAACTAAACCCACAATGTTGCGTGGGTGACTGTGCAAGTTGATTTGGGGAAGCTTTTGTGGTCCCATAGGGGAAAGAAAACAAGAGGTAATTTGTGCTCTGAGCGCTTCAGCGTTGCCCTCATAAAACCGAGAAGCTACAACGGGACGCCGAATCGTCGACAACCGTTTAGCCTTCCTCGTCCTCGTCGCGGGTTACTTTGGCTTCAAAGTCCTCGATGGATACTGGTGGGTCTTTGTCTGGACCAAGTTCGCCGCGTTCACGAAGCACCTGTCTTGCAAGTAGCCAGAATACAACGGCTAGGGCGCGTCTGCCTTTGTTGTTGGTTGGGATAACAAGGTCAACGCCGGCGAATTCGTTGTCAGTGCTGCAGAGGGCTACGATGGGGATGCCGACTTTGCTTGCTTCTTTGACGGCTTGGGAGTCTGCTCTTGGGTCACATACTAAGATGACTTCGGGGTCGATGCGGCTGCTGTACTGGGGGTTGCTAAGTTGTCCTGGGATGAATCTGCCAATTAGGGGTGTTGCGCCGGTTAGTTTGCAGAACATTTTAACTGGTTCATGCGCGTAGAGTCTTGTTGCTGCTACGGCTATGCGGGAGGGTTCATATCGGCTTAGGAATTTTCCTGTTACTCGGATGCGGTCATCTGTTTTTTTAACGTCCAAGACAAACAAGCCGTCTGGGCGTACACGGTAAATGAATGGTTCCATGTCGAGAGTTTTCATTCGGGTTCCAATGTGGATACCTGCCGAAAGCAAAGTGTCCCGTGGCAAAAGAAGCGTTTCTTCTGGAGCGGAAGGTTCCGTGTATGGTTTTTCATCGTCTTCTTCTATGGGTTCCTCTTCAGGAGCTTCCTCTGCGATTTTAGCTTCAGGCTCCATGTCAACGTTTTCCACTGTTTCTTCTTCCTGAGGAGAACTCTCAACTACATCTTCTGCTTGTTCAGGTTCTTCTACGGGTTGATTTTCTTTTCCTTCATCTTCGGACATTATTTATTCATCTTCTCTAACGTATTTTTAGGTCAGCCATCTTGGCTCGGTCACCAAGGAAATGCTCAATTCGGATGAGCTCGTTTAGTTTAGCTATACGTGCGCCTTCCACCACGCCTGTTTTTATGAGAGGACAGCGGTAGGCAACAGCTAAATGCGCGATGTGCCAGTCACAGGTGTCTCCTGACCGGTGAGACACAACTGGGTCGTATCCGTGCCGCTGGGCTGTCTCAACTGTTTCAGCTGCATCTGTTAAAGTACCTATCTGGTTGACTTTTATGATGATGGCGTTTCCAGCGTTAATCTTAATTCCATTATTTAACCTTTCAGTATTGGTTGTGAACAAATCGTCTCCACATATAAGACAATTCTTAACTTTCTTAGTCAACAACGCAAACCCCTCAAAATCATCCTCATGGAACGGGTCCTCCACATAGGCAATATGGTACTTCTCAATAAGCTCCAACATGTACTCTAACTGCTCGCTGGTGTCGCGTTTTTTGCCTTCCATCTCGTAGAAGTATTTTCCTTCTTTAGGCTTCCAAAAAGACGACGCCGCTACGTCAATGCCAAAGCCACATTCGAAATCCATCTCGTTGCCTACTTCCTCGCAGGCTCTAGAGATAATTTCAAACGCCTCGTCAGTGTCAATGTGGGCTATCCACGCGCCTTCGTCGCTTTTGCCTCCTGTGAAGGTGCTGCTTTTCTTTTTCAGGATGCTTTCAATTTTCTTGTGAATCTTGGTGTTAGCGGTTTGCGCCTCCAGAAAAGTTTCTGCACCATGAGGCAACGCCAAATATTCTTGGATGCTTGGAGTTTTGCCGCCTCTGGCATGTGCACCGCCGCTTATGCAGTTGCCAAGTGGAAAAGGCAAAGATGTTGCGGTATTTCCACCCAGAAACTGGAACAGCAGCATCCCATGCGAGTTTGCTGCGGCTTCCGCGTTAGCAAGAGAGATGGCAAATGCCGTGTTTCCGCCGATGTTTCTAAAATCGTTTGATCCGTCAATTTCGTGTAGGGTAGTGTCGATTTCTTCTTGGAAAACAGCGTTTAACCCCGCCACTTCAGGCGCAATTAAGTCATCCACCTTTTTGATAGCTGCTTCCACGCCGCCCTGCGGGTAGTAGACCACCTCGGCTTTGCCTCGGCTTTTCCCAGCGGGAGCAGCAGAACGCCCAAATCCTGAAGCAGTAATTACGTCGACTTCTATGGTTTCTTCTCCACGGTTATTGAAAATTTTTCGTGCAATGAGGTCTTCAATGATTGATGACATGCTACTAAACCTCAAGTGGCTATACTTTTGTCACGCACTTATTTTAGGTTTCGGAAAACAGCCCCAGCCAGCCAAAAGCCGCCTACCACGCCCAAGATGAAGTCTTCCATCGAGCTTTCCTGAGCCAATTTACTATAAGGTTTTTTATTTAGCTAACGCATATGCTTGCCTTAAGGTGTACAGTTATGGGTAAAGGTTCAGGTTACGGTAAAGTTATCTTGTTCGGTGAACACTTCGTAGTCCACGGCGTTCCAGGCGTGGTCTCAGCTATCGACTCCTCCACAAACGCAGAAGTCAAAAAAGCCCAAAAAGGTCTTCACATCAGAGATGAACGCAAAACCGCCAAAGGCTACAGC
>JBJKPJ010000115.1:0-1741 GCA_046706605.1 Bathyarchaeia archaeon
GCTACAACTTTGCAGCCGATTTCTTGAGCAGCAACCGCCGCATGGAAACCAACATTCCCAAATCCCTGAATCACCACGGCTGCATCTTTAAGTTTTAGACCATTATTTTTTGACGCTTGTTGAACACAGTGCATGACACCTCTGCCTGTAGCTTCGGTTCTTCCCCATGAACCGCCGATTTCCACTGGTTTGCCTGTAGCGCATTCTGGAATCATATAGCCTTTAAGCTGGCTGTAGGTGTCCATTATCCACGCCATCGTCTGGGAGTCGGTGTACATATCGGGAGCTGGGATGTCTCGGTGGGGACCCAAATAGTCGCTGATTAAGCTGACGTACCTTCGGGTTAGCCGCTCTAGTTCGTGTTTGCTGAGTTTTTTGGTATCCACACAAACTCCGCCCTTTGCACCGCCGAATGGAATGTCGGCGATGGCACACTTCCAGGTCATTAGCATGGCTAGCGCGGTAACTTCGTCTAGGCTACTGTTTGGGTAATAGCGGATTCCGCCTTTGAAGGGTCCACGTGCATCCCAATGCTGCACTCGAACGCCGTTGAAAACGCCGACGGTGCCATTGTCCATTCGGACATCAAGGCTCACTGAGATGGAGCGTTTGGGTTGGCTTAGCATTTTGTGCATACCTGTATCTAATCCCAGTTTTTTGGATGCCAATTTGAGTTGAGATAATGCGACACTTAGAGGAGTGTGTTCTTCTGACATAAATGAGCCTTCGCTAACAACTGTTAAGGTGATTGGTTAGATAAGACTTGCCTTTGTCTAAATTTGTGTGTTCGGTTGATGCTTTTGTATACGGCGCAGCAGCTGTCGAAGCAATATTTGTTTTATTTTGATTCTTTATCCCCGAATATTTCGAGAAAACCCTTCATTTTCCAATAAGTATCTAAGAATTCTAAGCCTCTTGGCGTAGCAAAATAGAGATTTTGCTCATCAATTGTTTGTTTCCGGGTTAAACCAAAACTACTCAGCGCTTCCAAAATGGTTCGCAGTCGGTCGATAGGTATACCTACGCCATAGCTGACGCGGGTGATTCTACCGCCCTCAGGGTAACGTATCAAAACCTCTAAAACCTGCGCGTAAAGATCGGTTTTGGAACGCTTCTTTTCTCTGCTTTTCATCAATGTGCCTCTCTCGGTCTCTCTAAAATGAAGGTTTAGGTAGGTCGGTTACTTTTTTTGGTGTTTCAACCACGGCAGCGCCAAAATCAATGGTCAATTGGTCTGTGTACGTCACTTGCTGTGCCGCTGAACCTTGTTCAAGCTTGACTTTATTGGCGAAAATGCGGTCTGCTCGGCACATTGGACCAAGTACAACTTCACCTGAATAGATATCGTCGATTTTAGCCATTGCACCTGCTGCTGCCCACCTCTGTGCCCAGTTTGTTCCCCAAGCGCCCCAACTTAAATCCGCAGCTTTGCCTACCACAACCCGTTCGCCTATAACAACGCCGTCACATCTGCTGCCTAACCGCGCGGTCACCAGTTTGGCTTTGAGTCCCTGCTTGGTTTCTATCCTGCCACTTATGTCTGCCTCTTCTTTGACCTCTATTTTGTTTGCTGCAAATTTGCCGCTTACCCGAAGCCTATTTGCTGAAAAGTTGCCCGAGATGTCAGTTGAGCCGTAGCCTTCCAGTTTATCTGCAACTATAAGCGAGCCTGAAACTTGGAATTTGCCGCCGACCTCTACATTATTCGCTTGGCAATCTCCCTGTATGTCTATGTATCCTC
>JBJKPJ010000116.1:0-15307 GCA_046706605.1 Bathyarchaeia archaeon
GAACCATTTGGTCCCAGCAATGCGAAGATTTCGCCTGTGTTTATGGTTAAGTTCATGTTGTTTACGGCTACAATTTCGTTGTAGCGTTTGGTTACACTTTGAAGGTCAACTGCGTAGGGGCTGCTCATGTTCACCAATTCCAAAGCTGAATTATGAGCTGTGAATATTTAAAATTAATTACTCACTCAACTAAACTGTCACATAAATTCAATAAAAAACAAGTTAAAAATAAAAAAGAAAAAATGGCTAAACAAAGTTCAGCTCAAAAGTAATTGGAACCGCTTCGCCCCAAGATTGCCGAATGGGACAAATCTTCTGCGCCATCCCATAGACCGTTGTGGCTTTTTTGCGTTCCCGCTCATTGTCGTCTTCTAAGCCGACTTTCATGTCAAAATGTACGTTGGTGAAAATCAGCTTCTCCATGCCTTCAATGTTCATTGTAACGTTAGCTTTGGTCTCCAAACATTTGAGTCCTAACTTGCTGTTTCCTGCAATCAACAGAAATAGCGTGTTGATACATGAAGCCAGTGCTGCTGCGAATATATCTTCGGGTACACAGTAGCCTTCTTTGCCTCCAAACGATGGAGGGGGACTAACAGTTACGATTTTTTTGCCTTTAATTGAAAGTTCACATTCTGTTGCGCCGCTCCAAGTGGCGGTTCCTTCAAAATTCATTTCTGGCATAAAACCATCTCACCTACACCGTGGACATTGAATAATTTAATGGTTTCTAAACTGCTAAACAAAAACAGTTACCTTCCGCATATAGCTGCCTAACATTGCAAATACCCTTAAATTTACCATAGATTTCATTGCTTAAACAGAATCTGAACAACAATGCCCCACGCCATTCTAACGAAACAGCTACATTACACCTACAACAGCCTCAACGCCGTCGACGGCCTAGATATCACTGTGGATTCAGGGGAGATTTTTGGGCTGCTTGGTCCTAACGGCGCAGGCAAAACTACCGCCATATCTATGCTTTGCACAATTCTAAAACCTACATCAGGCTCTGCTCTGGTGAACGGTTTTGACATTGTGCATGAGGCAAATAAAGTCCGCAAATCCATCGGCATAGTCTTCCAAGACCCCAGCGTGGATGACCGCTTAACAGGCAGAGAAAACCTCTATATGCACGCTAACCTCTACGGCGTTCCCTCCTCTGAGCAGAAGGAGCGCATAAACCGCATTCTCAAACTTGTCGAGTTAGAAGACAGGGCGGACGATTTGCTACGAACTTACTCCGGTGGTATGCGGCGTAGACTGGAACTTGGGCGAGGGTTGATTCATTATCCTAAGGTTTTGTTTTTAGATGAACCCACTGTTGGCTTGGACCCGCAGACCCGCGATCACATCTGGAAGTACATTAAAGAACTCAAACAAGCTCATGACATAACAGTGGTCCTAACTACGCACTACATGGATGAAGCAGATCGACTAAGTGATCGCATTGCCATAATGGACCACGGCAAAATCGAGGTTTTAGACACCCCCTCCAAACTTAAAGAAACCCTTGAAGGCGACGTAATCGTTGTTAGAACAAATAACATTTCTGCACTCAACGAACTTGCTCACAAAATGCTGGGGCTAAATCAAACCCAAATAATCGATGGCGCCTTAGAAATCACAGTACGCAATGGAAAAGCCGCGATGCCCCGCATCATGGAGCTGGCAACCCAAAACAACATCTACGTTGAATCGCTGCTTCTGCGAGAACCCAACCTAGAAGACGTTTTTCTCCACTACACAGGTAGAACCATTCGAGAGGACACAACTCGGGAACTACATGGCGCGGCAGCCATTCGTCGGAGGGCAATAAAATGAGCGAACTCCGCGGGCTTTACACGCTTTGGCTACGCGAAATCAAACGTTTCCTCCGTGACCGAACACGGCTAATCAGTAGTTTTGTGCAGCCGTTGTTGTGGCTGGTTATTTTCGGCGCTGGATTTGGCTCGCGTTTTCTGATTCCAGGTTTAAACTACCAGCAATACATTTATCCAGGCATCATAGGGCAAACCTTACTGTTCACATCGATGTTTATGGGAATCAGCGTTATCTGGGACAAAGAATTTGGCTTTATGAAAGAAGTTCTTGTTTCTCCTGTCAGCCGCTTCACCTTGTTTTTGGGTAAAATGTTTGGCGACAGCACCGACGCCCTAATCCAAGGTGTCATCGTTTTCGTCTTCGGTGCCATACTTGGCATAGCTTTCAACCCCATCACTTTCCTAATTTGCCTCCCTATAATGCTCCTCATCACGTTCGGTTTGGTCAGCATCGGCTTAACAATCGCCAGCGCCATGGGCAGTCTAGAGAGTTTTGGTGCCATCCAAACCTTCATCAACCTACCTATATTCTTCCTCAGCGGTGCCCTCTTTCCTGTAGCAGGCACTGGAATCCCCGAGTGGCTAAGAGTAGCCTCCTATTTTAACCCCCTTACTTATGGCGTTGATGCCCTTCGAACGGTGATTTTAGGCTCAGGGTGGACGCCTCTGCAGCCTCTATGGATAAACCTCGGTGTTGTATGCGTTTTTGATGTGGTTATGATCGGGGTTGGCACTTGGGCGTTTGGAAAAATGAAGTAACGCCGCTTACAAGTATGCCGACTGGGTTGGGTTGAAAAAAGCTTTAAGCGACCATCACCCAATCTAATATGGTGATTGATGTGCAGAAAATAAGACGCGTCCTTTACCTAACCACGCTTGGAGCAGTCACACTGGCGCTTTTCGTATTCAATCCGCTTGTTATGCTGCTATTTGCCATCGGTTTTATGGGGCTCTTAGCTGTGACAAGACAGATGAATCTTTACAAAATCCTCATGATAATTAAGCGGTACGCGAAAAATGTATCGCGATTGCAGATGGAACTGCGCACTAAACTCCACACTGGCGCTATTGACTACTATAACTCGTTGGAAAATGAGGAATTAACTCACGGAAGCCGCGCTCTCGCCAGATAACTCCTTTCTTTTTTGACCAGATACAGATTACTTGTTGGTCATTTCGTTGATTTGTTGCTCCATAGCGTGTCCACGGCAGAAAACCAGCGCTTTTTGTACGCCTGGAACGGATTTGGCTGCGTCACGTATGTCTGCGGCAAGCTTGAAAGCGATGGGACAAAATGGGCTTGTGGGAACAAATTCTACGGTTACGGCACCTGGCTCGGTTTCTTTGACGCTTTGAATCATTTGCATTTCTTCAAAGGTTTGCCCTGTCTCTGGGTCAACCACTTTGCCAACTTCGGTGCGGACTTTATCTTCAATTTCAGTCATAACTTTAACCTCAGCAATACGTGAAAGAAATAAAAGTTGAAAAGAGATATAAACTGATTGATTAACCAAAACGGAACTGATGTTTGGAGAATATGGCAAATGAGTTTTGATGCATCCTGTATTTTCTGCAAAATCGTGCAAAAACAAGCGCCCGCCAGCAGCATCTATGAAGACCAAACTACCTTAGCGTTTCTTGACATACGTCCCTTAACCATGGGTCACACGCTGGTTATCTCAAAAGAGCACTACATGGACATCTTCGACATCCCCGAACATGCCTTCTGCCAAATGCACACAACCGCCAAACGTGTCGCCAAAGCCGTAAAAGCAGCCACTAACGCTGATGGCATCAGCATTTTCCAACAAAACGGCAAAGCCGCAGGGCAAGACATTTTCCACATCCATATCCATGTGGTTCCGCGCTTTATGGGACAAAAGCTGGCTTCTTTTAGTTCTCTTGAGTTGGTTGACCGTGATGTACTTGACAAGTGGGCAAAGAAAATAGCTCGGCACCTGTAAACGAATTTTTCAAAAAATAGAGGGTTGCGAGGTGTGGACTCTATATTTGTTCTGTAACAGCCATTTTGGGCATCAACACCTTATCGATGGCGTGGCAAACTCCGTTGTCTACAACTATGTTTGGTTTGATGATATTTGCGTTGTTGACTCTTATGTTTCGATGTAAGTGCCAACGGTTTGCATCAATCCGTAGCTCTCCGCCTGAAAGCGCCTGCAAATACTCATGTTGAGCTAAATCTTCCGCCAGCATCCTGCCCTCTGTAACATGAAACATCAAAACGTCTTTGAGTTTAGTTGTGTCGCTGAGGAGCTTGTCAAAATCGGCTTTGGGAATTTCGGCAAAAGCAGCATCGGTTGGGGCAAAAACAGTGAATGGACCGGGCGCTTTTAAGGTGTCGACTAGTCCTGCTGCTCTGATGGCTTTTACAAGGGTACTAAACATGTCTGCGTTAATTGCTGTTTCAACAATATCTGGCATAACTTCACCTCCTTACAGGTTGGGTTTCAAAAGTCTCTATTCAATACAATGGACAAAACCTTCTATAAACCTTGCTGATTTGAAATCTATGGCAAAAAAGCAAGCGGTTGCCAGACAAATGTACACTTATTATGAGTTATGCTTCTGGGGTTTGCTCGGTTGTTTTTCTGAATTTTTTTAGAAGCGTTTGCACAAACGGTTAAAAGACTTGATTTGTGTTCTTTCTTAAAACTGTGGGGTTAACAAAACAATTGCCAACTGACACACCTCGCGTCCTATCCTACCTTATACTAATTGCAACAGCAGTAATTGTTATCGCACTTTTTTTAGCTCCCGCGGTCTCTGTTTCCACTAACCAATGCATCGTCTGTCACGGTAACGCCTACAGCATGCAACTAGACCTAGTTGAAGGCAGCAGCCAAGATGTGTTCCCCGCAAGCATAAAAGTCGGTCAGACCGCAACGGTAAGTGTTGTCATCCAAAACATCAATAACGTACCAAGTGACAACACTTTTGACAGCGTCGCCGTCACTTTAAGTTCACAGAACAACCATTTCACAGTAAAAAACCCAACCTTCAACATCGGCTACTTACCAACGGGAACCGCAACCGCAACTTGGCAAATAACCGGTTCCTCGCCTGGCTCGGATACACTGGTGATTTCCGCTTCCGCCATAACCACCCATGAAAGCCTACGCTACAACGACCGCTATGTACCAAGTCCCCAACTCACAGTTTTAGATAACCCTGACTGGACGCCAACACCAACACCAAGCCCAACGCCGATTCCAACTCAAGAGGGCACGTCAACACCCCAACCAACTTCCCCTGCTGCAACGCTCAATCCCACACCCACCAATCATCCTGCCTCTTCAAACGAGCCAACAGAGCAACCAACCCAACCAATCCAAACCAGCACTTCCACTCCTGGTCCTACCCCAACGCCGGCGCCGACAGTTCAGCCTACAAACCAAAGCTCAACCTCCACCGACCATAACCTAGACTCAATTATGCTCTACATACACCCGCCCCTAGCCATCGTTGGATACGTACTTTGTTTTCTATTCACAGTGCTTCTGTTCAAAGAAAACTACCTAACCCGACCCCTCACCAAAAACGTTGGACGCGCGCTTTGGGTTTTTACATTACTTGGATTGGTGACGGGGATGGTTTGGGCGCAGATTGCATGGGGCAGCTATTGGTCATGGGACCCCAAAGAAACCCTCACGCTGATGCTGTTTCTAGTAGTCTCCGCGGGGCAGCTAGTGTTTATCCAGAAAAGGAACACTGCCGCAAAATGGCTAGCTGTGCTCGCCTGTGCCTACGTCATCGTAACTGCACTAAGCAGCTTTCTGGTAGCAGGGCTCCACTCATATCTCTAAACCAAAACGCCAAAAACCCCAATAAGGCGCCTCCAACCCTATCTGCCACAGCGTTGCCGAAAGCTCCCCATAATGAATCATGTCCTCCAAAACCATGTGCGTCAAGCCTTTCTCAACTGTGATTTTGGTGTCAGGGGTTTTGTCCCATGGCACATCGATTTGGCGGGAGAGCTCCTGTGGGGAAAGCTTCTCTAAGTAGCGTTGGGTGTTGCCTTGGACTTTTCGGATGTATCCGCCAAGCGCATTTGTATCTTTGAACGTGTCAAAATCGGGGTCCACCCAACTGCTAAAACGTTGCTGGATAATGTAGCTTATCCAGCGATCCTCAACAAGCGTTAAGTGCAGAAACACATTGCGCATGCTGTCAAAACTCAGCCCCCGCGACTCCACGACCTCCTCCCAAGGCAACTTCGCCAACGCCTCAAAATAGAGTCCACGGATGATGTGGTTATATCGGATTAAATCGGCAACTTGCATACTTTGGGTTGGCTGGTTTGGTATTTAAAATTTGCAGTTTTTGGTTGCAAAAATCCCAATGTCATCTTGTCCTTATTCTAAGTACTATTTTTCAACATGTTAATGATCGCGGAAAGCACCAATAGAGCTTACTCCTCTATAGGTTTTCTGCGTAGGCTGAATATTAGAATCCAAATACAGAAAGCGGTCCCTCCCTTTTTAGTGTAAATATTTTTATTGTTGTGGGTTACCTCTATTTGGTTTGAGCTTGTCAGGTGGGGTCGTAGTCCAGACAGGCTAAGACGACGGGCTCCAGAAAGCAAACATTAACGGGTTTGCTGACTCTGCGAGGAGAATGACGAATCTCTGGAGCGGTCTTGAAGAAACCCGTAAGATCCAGCTTGCCGCTGGGTCTGGGTAAAGGTCGTCGGTTCAAATCCGGCCGGCCCCACCACGTTAACAAAAGCTGGTTTTTTCGTTGTTTGTGTTTTTTGTCTGGACTCTAACTCTTAGAGTTGCCATTCTAAATGTTAGATTTTTCTGTGATTTTTTATTCCAAATGTTAGGGCTATATCTTTAATGTAGGAAGTGTATTTCCATGAAAAGTGAGGAAAAATGCCTAAACTTGAAGCTGTTAATTTAACCAAAAAATATGGTGCGTTCTCTGCCCTCTCGAACTTGGACCTAAAAGTTGAGGGTGCAAAATGCGTCGGTTTCCTTGGACCTAACGGTTCTGGAAAAACAACCACCCTTAAAATGTTCACCGATTTAATCAGGCCATCCTCTGGGCAAGCCTCGATTAACGGTTTTAATGTTCACACACATAAAAAGCAAGCCCTAAACTCGGTAAGCACCCTTATTGAAACCCCTGAAATCTATGCCTCGCTAACTCCGCGTGAGGCTTTAGCGATGATAGCTGAGCTTCGAGGTATACCTAAAGCCGAGCGGCGCAAATGTGTGGAAGAAGTCGTCACTGAAGTTCACATGGAAGCCTGGATAGACAAGCGTGTGGGCAAGTTTTCCAAAGGCATGAAGCAGAGAATATGTATAGCTTCAACGTTGCTGAGCAATCCCTCAATTATTCTTTTAGATGAACCAACCACTGGTCTTGACCCTAGAGGAATGAGTGAAGTACGTGGAATCATCAAATCTCTCAAGGGCAAAGACCGCCTCATCTTCATGAGCTCCCACATATTAAGTGAAGTTTCAGACGTCTGCGATGAAGTCGCTATAATTAATCATGGCAAACTAATAGTTTACGATTCTCTCCCAAACGTTACTGCCAAGTTCTCAGGCGGAAACAACGTTGTAGAAATTGGGTTAATTCATCCAATCAACAGCAAAAATGTGGTCAAAAATATCCAAGATTTCCCAAATGTGGTAAACGCGGAAAAAATTGATGACAAAACGCTCAAAGTTAGTTTCACTGGAGGCTTAGATGTGCAGCAACGTCTACTTAGTGACGTTGTCAAGCTGAATATTGGTGTTGTTAGCTATAAGGCTGCATCATCAGAGCTTGAAGAAGTGTATCTTAAACTCATAACCGCTACGCTGTGATAAACATGACACAAATAAATTTTGAATCAAAAAATACGGTCCCAACAAGTCTCGCCCAAGTGGGCATAACCACCAAGTACACCCTTCTTGACTATATAAGGTCCCGCAGATTCTTCATTCTTTTAGCCATAACCCTTAGCATAAGTGCCCTACTAACATTCGCGGTCGGATACTATCGTCCAGTAGAGTTTCTTGCATCCAATCTAACTTTCTATTCGGGTTGGTGGGGAAACACCGCATCCTTTGTGGTTGTGCTCTCAGCAGTTTTCTTTGGCGGAGATGCTATCTCAGGAGAATTCCAAAACAAAACAGGCTACTTCGGAGTCCCAAACCCCATTAGACGGTCCTCAATTTATATTGGAAAATGGCTGTCTGCATTCATCGCATCCTCAGTCATACTGGGTATATTCACTGTCATAACTATTGTTAACGGTGTTTACTACTTTGGCTCATTACCTATAGAATTCGTCGAATCAGCGCTTTTCTCATGGTTCTACCTTATTGCAGTTTTAGGCTTCACATTCCTGTTCAGTTCATTGTTCAAAAGTAGCGCCTATTCAATTCTTGTCACTGCTATCTTATTCCTGTTCGCATTCAACATTATACAATTGGTAATTTCAGTGCTGGTTCACGTTGAACCATGGTTCTTGTTAAGCTACGGCGCAGGGATAATCGGAAACGTACTAACGGTACCTTATCCTCCTCACGCCGTATCTTTAGCAGGCAGCATAACGACGTTCAATGTAACTGTTCCAGAAGGACTCGCAATCATAGGCTTGTACTTCATCATAACCACCGCGATTGGTCTAGTGCTATTTGAAAGAAAAGAATTCAACTAAGCAAACACCAAAAGAGACAGCGGTTAATCAGCTGGTCTCACCCAACTTTTTCTTTATCTTCTATTTTGAACCTCTGGCAAATGTTAAATTACGTACAGTCAAAACATAATGCCATGCTAAAACAAAACCCAAAAAGAACTCCTACAACCTACGCGATTGTCTCATGGATAGTTATCAACATATTTTTTATGGCGTTAGAGTTGACGGTCTTTAACGATGCCGCAGACCTCAACAACTCAATCCTATTAATCCTCTGGGCAACTTCAGCGGCAAGCTTGCTGTTTTCCAAAAAATATGGTTCAGCCGTAGCAGTTTTCGTTTTGGTTTATGCGTTTTCTTTCAACGCGTTTAACATAATCTACTTTGGCGTAGCCGTCGGGCTTCTCAACGGCGTTAGCGCAATAATAAATTTGGCAGCAGTCATCTACCTGCTGGCCAACTAGTGCGCAACCAATAATCTGTCTGAAAACCTGCAAGTCTTTCCCAAAAATTTTTGTTGGGGGTGAACTTTAATAGTTGCCCAAAGTATTGGAATAATGAGGACTTTTTTTGTTAAGACCTATTGATGTGGTTCGTTGTTTACATAATGCCTTTCGACGTGACCTCTCCCAAATTGATGCTGCCGTTTTCGGCATAGCAAAAAAAGGAGGAGACTTAGCGCCATGGGTTAGTCGACTTCAACTTGTCGGCGAAATACTTGACTATCACGCTCAAGGTGAAGAAGCTGCGGTTTTTCCAGCAGCCAAAAACTTGGCGCCCTTCATGGTTGAGCCCTACATTTTTGACCACCGCGAACTTGACCGCATGGTCGAAGGCGTAGATGCCTTCAAAAACGCCCCCGACCCCTTAGCTGCGGCTAGGGCAACTGCCGTGTTGCGGTCCCATTTGAGCATTCATCTTAACAAGGAAGACCTCTACCTTTACCCGTTTTTGAGAGAGCAAACAACAGACGAACAGCAAGTGGCAATAGGTAGGGAAATGTCAAGCAAGATTCCGCCCCAACGGTTTCCCGCGGCGATCCAATGGCTGTTTTCGCTGCTGGACCTAAACGACCAAGTGACAGTTGCAAGAGTATGGATGCAGCTTATGCCACCCGATGTTTTCGCGAAAATCAAGCCGCTAATAAAGCAGAATACCGCTCAAACATGGGCAGAGCTAACCCGTCAAATCCCCGAACTATCCAGCACCTAAGTGCAGTTGGAACTTTTTCCATCTCAATCTATGTTTTGATGGTGTTTAGCCATTCCAAGAAGCCTTCACGCACTTTCTGGGGGTTCTCAAACACGCGTACGTCTTCGGTTTGTTCGAGTTTGCGGACTTGTTCGGCTTCTTCTTTGCGGACGCGGATGCGCATTTCTTTGCCGTTAGGCAGCTTGGTGGATATGACGCTTTCTTTGAAGTCTACGGGCATTACCCAGACGGGCACGAATGCTTTGAGGCTCATGATGGCTGAGTTGGTGATTAGGGTGTCGCCTATTCCGTTGACGAGTTTTGCCACAGTATTTGAGGATGCGGGGAAAATCAGTAAAAATTCGTATTTGCCGCTCTGCATAAGCCCTGCAAGGAATGGCGAGTTGCTGTTGGATTCAACCATGACTTTGTTAAAATTTTGACGTACTTCCTCTTCTAGCCGATAGAACTTGAGCATGGTATCTGCGGCTTTGGAGATGTATACGTCAATTTCGACTTTGCCTTCTGCCTGTTGTTTGAGGTCTTTCATGGTTTGTATAATTTCGGCGATTTTGTCGCCTGCGCCTGTGATTCCCCAGGCAATTTTGGTTTTTTTAACTTTAACTTCAGACATATCAATCACTGTTTTTTCCTGTAAAGTTCAAGGTACTCTGCAAACCGTTTAGTTGTTTTACGCAGACTCCTAAAGCCCTCCTCATCCTGTTTGACGCCATCCAATGTGTCTTTGCTCCAGAAAGTTGCACCCAAGTTGGCTCCGAAAAAGCCGCCGCTCACTGGAATCATGCCGTTGAGGATGAAAAACGCGTGCATCTGCAAAAGTGCAAATTCTTGTCCGCCGTTGCGGTCGCCTCCTGTGGCGATGCCCATGCCGACTTTGCCTTTGAAAAAATTTTTGTCGGATGCGACGGCAGCGCGCATTCGGTCCATGACGGCTTTGATTTGAGCGGATACGCCGCCGTTGTAAGCTGGGCTTGCTAAGATGATGCCATCAGCTTTAGCTAATATGACGTAGAGTTCTTGGAGGTCGTCTTGAATGACGCATTCTTTGTTTGCAAGGCAGTAGTCGCAATGAGCACAGAAGTCTACCCATTTGCCGCGTACCGTCCAAAGTTGAGTTTCAAAACCTTTCTCGGATAACATGCGCAGGGCTTCTTCCAGAACGTGCTCAGAAGCTGCTTTTCGGGGGCTACCACAAATACCAACAACTAACATAAATGGTCAATACCTTAAACTTGCCAAGAAATTAAAGCCTTACCCCAAAAGGGGCAAAAAAACAAAAAGAAACAAAAAGGAAAAGAAGATGTTTTGGGCTTACTCGCTCTCAAAGTATTCTTCGGGCTTTGGCGGAACTGGTGGTAAGCCTCTGCGCTCGCGAATCTTCTTGATGGTTTCAGCTTGCATCTGTGAGGGGACTGGTGCCCATCTGCTGAACTGTGTTGCCCAGAAGGCTCTGCCCTGTGTGCTGCTGCGGAGTTCGTCTGCGATACCGAAGGATTCTGAGACAGGCATTTCTGCTTTGACGGTTATCATGTCTTCTTCGCTGGGCATGTCGATGATTTTGCCGCGACGTTTGTTTAGCAGGGTTATGACGCTGCTGACGAATTCGCTTGGAACTTTACATTCAAAGCTCATTAGCGGCTCAAGCAAGATTGGGTCGCTGAGCAGTATTGCGCAGTAGATTGGTCTCCAAGTCATTGGGATAGCTTGTGCGGGACCGCGGTGGACAGGGTCTTCGTGAAGGGTAATATCTTCAAGGTTGATTTTGAGTCCGTAAGCAGGTTCCTTGGCAAGCGGGCTGGTGTGGACTGCTTCGCGGAAACCTGTCTTTATGTGGTCAATGATTTCGTCGACGTATTGGCGTCCTTTAATGCGGTTGCAGAGGATGTTGTTTTCTTCCACTGCTACTGCACCTTTGGCATCGTCTGGGTCCCAGCCGAGGTTACGGAGGACTTTTGTGCGTTCGTCTTTGCTTTGCATGTCGGTGATTTTCTCTGATTTGATGGCTTCGATGACTTCGTCGCTGAGTTTTTCGATTGTTATCCAGAGTTTGTTGTGTTTGTTGGGGCTTTTACCCATGATTGCTGGTCCTTTGTAGTCGTGGCTGATGGTTTCTCGGAAGATGACGATGGGTTTGCTGAGTTTGACTTTTAAGCCTGCTTCTTGCATTCGGTAAGCGGTGATTTCAAGGTGAAGTTCACCCATGCCGCTGAGGAGGAATTCGCCTGATTCCTTGTTCATTGTGAAGTGGAGGTTGGGGTCTTCGGTGGTGAGTTTGTGCATGACTTTGTCGAAGAGTGGTAGGTCTTTAACGTCTTCTGGTTCAACTGCCACGGTGACGACGGGGTCAGACACGTACTGTAAGCCTTCAAAACTGTGGATTTCCACGCCTGCTTCGCCGATGGTTTCACCAACGTGTAACGCGGGTAACCCTGAGATTGCGCCGATGTTGCCTGCTGGGACGCGGTCAACAAAGACTCGATCAGTTGCCATGCTCATAAAGACCTGCTGAATGGTGCCTTTCTGGTTGGCGCTGACTAGCTGGACTTCTTTGCCTTTGGTGATGGAGCCGCTAAAGATTCTGCCGATGGCGACTGTGCCGCTGTGAGGGTCAACTTCAATGGTGGAGATGCACATGAGTAGCGGTGCGTTAGGGTCAACTTTTGCCATGCCGACACCGACTGCGCTGTTGGGGTCGCCTGGCCAAATCTGAGGTTGACGGTAAGGTTGAGCGACAAGTGGGCTGGGTAGGTGTTCGCAGAACATATCAAGGATTGGCTCTGGCAGGGGTGCTTTTTTGCTGAGTTCGTCGACTTTTCTGCCTACATCTGTGGGGTCGCCGGTGTAGGCGTCGATGATGTCTTGGAAGCTGATTTTCTTTAGTTTCATGTGGGTAAGGTTTAAGCCCCATTTGTGCAGTGCGCTGCCGAATGCGACGCGGCTGTCTTCGATTTATACTTGCCAGTCTTGTTTATGTTCTTGCGGCGCGTATTTTTCGATGAGGCTGTTTACTCGGAGGAGAATCTTTGCGAATTTTTTTTGAATTTCTTGGGGTGTAAGTTTAATTTCTTTGATTAGTCGGTCAACTTTGTTGATAAATAAGAGGGGTTTGACGCGTTCTCGGAGAGCCTGCATAAGGACGGTTTCTGTTTGTGTCATGGGTCCTTCTACGGCATCCACGACGACCAATGCGCCGTCTACGGCTCTTAGGCTTCTGGTGACTGCACCTGAAAAATCGATGTGTCCAGGTGTGTCAATAAGGTTGATGAGGTAATCTTGGTTGTTGTATGTATGGACTAAGCTAACGTTTGAGGCAAAAACGGTCATTTGACGTTTTTGTTCTAAGTCCCAGCTGTCAAGAAACAGTTTTTGTCCAGCAGTCTGTGTGCTGATGATGCCTGCGTGTGCGAGGAGGCTGTCTGAGAGGGTGGTTTTACCGTGGTCTACGTGGGCAATGATGCTGGTGTTGCGTATGATTGTGGGGTTGTTCATTAATTTGACGATTTCGTCAGTTTGCCTGTAACGTGCCATAATTATGCATTCTCCAGTTTGATTGAATTTGTTACTTGGAAGAGGGCTTTTTCACTATTTTGAAGCATTACTTAAACTCTCGTGAAATTTGGTAAACTACATGGAAGGTGAATTTGTAACCTATTAACTTTATGGGTTCTTTTCGCCAAAAAATTATAGCAAAAAACCATGGCTAAATTCGTTTGATGCATGGTTTTTGTTTTAGTTGCTTGCCCAGTTTTGGTTTATCGGAGATTGTTTGTGGGTTTTTGTATCGTTGATCAGTTGTTTTTGTTGGAAAAGATATGTCTGTTTA
Organism: Bathyarchaeia archaeon; assembly: GCA_046706605.1. Classification (GTDB taxonomy): domain Archaea; phylum Thermoproteota; class Bathyarchaeia; order Bathyarchaeales; family Bathycorpusculaceae; genus Bathycorpusculum. The sequence goes on from JBJKPJ010000116.1 coordinate 13,517, forward strand.
TTTCTTTATTACTAAACATAACAATGCTAAAATAAGAAAATATGTGCTGCAAAAGCAAATAATTTAGTATACAATACAAATCAATACTTGCTTTCTTTGTTGTTAGTTACAATGTTGAGGTGCGATGAGTTTAAATGCGACCATCACCAATAAAGCCGAAAACAACCTATCAAAGATAATAGATACACTTAAAGGTGAAGGACCCATGCACCATCAAACAGTTGCTGTGCACAGAAAAAAACAATTTTTCCCAACACTAATAGCTCAACATGTGTTCACTTACTGTTGTGGTCGTTCATAAATCACCTTAAGGCTTAGGCGAAATTATATTGGAAAAAGCTGCTTCCTTGCCGATCGAAGAGGTTTTCAGTGACCTTAACACATCAGCCGACGGATTGACTAGCGATGAAGCTAAACTTCGCCTCAAAAAATACGGCTACAACAAACTCTCTGAGAAAAAGCAAATACCCTTCATCCGTAAATTCGTCAGACACCTAAAAGACCTCTTTGGCATTTTGCTTTTGGTCGCTGCTCTTCTCTCGTATATTTCTAGTCCTGAGAGTCCTGAGCTTGCCCTGATTATTTTGGCAGTGGTTTTTGTCAACATCTTAGTCAGCATCTTCCAAGAATCCCGAGCAGAGAAAGCCATGGCAACCCTCAAAAGTTGGATGCCAGAATACGCCAAAGTATTCCGTGACGGTGAACTCAAAAAAATCCATGTCCGCGAAATTGTACCCGGTGACGTGATCCATCTTGAGGAAGGAGACCGCGTCCCCGCAGATGGACGTTTGATTGAAGCGTTTGAGTTGTGGACCAACAATGTTCCATTGACTGGTGAGTCTGAGCCTCAGCCTCGGGTTGCTGAAACCGCGAAGGTTGTGGAAAAAGCGTACTTATATGCGCCAAACCTTATTTTCATGAGCACCAGTGTAGCAAAAGGGCAGGGAAAAGCTGTTGTTTATGCTACAAGCATGAACACGCAGTTTGGCAAAATCGCCAGCTTAACCCAGACTATTAAAGAAGAAGACAGTCCGCTACAAAAAGAAATTGCCCTGATGGCAAAATACGATTTCACTATCGCTGTCATTGTAGGCGCAGTTTTCTTTTTGGCAAGCTTTTTGTTCTTACACGCGTCTTTGCAGACAAGTTTTCTTTTCATGATTGGTGTTATGGTGGCTTGTGTGCCTGAAGGCTTACAAGTTACTGTATCCAGCGCCTTAGCCATCAACGTGCTCAAGATGGTTAGGCAAAATGTAGTTGTCAAACGGTTGTCTTCAGTGCAGACATTAGGCAGCGTCACGGTAATTTGTACCGACAAAACAGGCACCATAACCAAAGGTGAAATGACCGTCAACAAGCTGTGGATTTACGATTATGTGGTGGATGTTTCAGGCACAGGTTACAAACCCGAGGGCTTCTTTACCGTAAATGGTCAGTTATTGGAGAAGAACCAGACGACTTCCTTAGATAGGCTACTGGAGATTGCTGGACTCTGCAATGGAGCCAAACTGGATCCGCCATCTGACAAAAACCGAAACTGGGCCGTGATAGGTGATCCAACCGACGGTGCCCTGCTGGTTGCTACGTTAAAGTCAAGTGTTAACATTCAGGATGCTTTGTCTCAAAAACCGATTATGGATGTTTTACCCTTTAGCTTTGAACGCAAACGCATGACAACTGTCCATAGTCTTAACGGCGACGAATTAATCTACACTAAAGGTGCTCCACGAAACATCCTACACCTCTGCAACCGCGTAGTGATAGATGACAAAATTGAAGATTTAAACCCAG
>JBJKPJ010000117.1:0-9835 GCA_046706605.1 Bathyarchaeia archaeon
GACGGTTTGGGTTTTGTCTTCTCCTACGATGAGGTTGTAGTCGCGGATGCGGTAAACGCCGCCGATGTCGCCTGCTTTGGCAAGGGCGGTTTTGATGTTTTTCTGGGTTTTCAGCAGCGCTTCCCCGATGATGGTTTGGTAGGGTTTGAGTGGGGGCGGGATGTCAATGACTGCGATGTCGCCGATGATGTCAAAGGCTTGGGGCACGCTTGCCAGCAAATCTTGTGGGATGTCGTTTTGCAGGGCTTGAGTTAGTGTTTGGGCGGGAAGCTGCTTTTCCAAAAACACGACTGTTGATAAGCTGAGGTTGGGAATTTTGCTTTGGAGTGCTGCCAGTTCGTCTTTTTTTGGCTCTCGGAGCAAGGGGATGCAAAGATTGTCGGCGTCTTTTTGGGGAACCAGCGATTTGTCTGCAATTTCCAGTTTGGTCACTAACGTTATGGTTTTTTGTCCTTGGGTTCTGGGGACTTTTATGCAGACGGATTGGCGGGGCATGGCGTTTCAGCTTTTTTCTACCCTGTAGAGGTTGTTTACTTTCTGAATATTGAACTTGACGTTTAACATTTTTTCCATAATCCAAACATTCGACTCAATGTGCTCGCTGATTGCGCGAACAAAGAAACAAGATTTGCCCTCTGCCAGCGCCATGTAAGGAATCAACATATCCGCCAAGTACTCATCGACAGTTGGCTTTGCGCCAAGCTCGCCAAGAAAGGTTTGGGCGGCTTGTGCTCCGACATCCTCTGCCGATTTGCGCAACTCACCGATGGCGTCGGCGCCCAACCGCACACCAGTGTCGGTTTCTGCCCAGAGCACGATGGAGCTTCCTTTTTGGATGGGGTTAGATTGGTCGTTTATGATTTGGATGTCAGCTTTGTAGCCGTTTTGGCGGAGGAGGGTTTGGGCTGCTTTGGCTTGGCGTTCTGCAACTTGCCGTTCAGACAGGTACGTGCAAACCGAAACACCATGGATAGCCTTTAGGTTGCCGAATCCTTCAAGTTGGATTGGTTTTAGGCGGGAACTGGGCTGAACCGTCATTGTTGCTTCGCCCATGCCTTTAGGGTAGTAACCGTATTTTTGGACCAAAATTTCGCCAACAGCACCCACCGCTTTTAGGGTTGGCAGAAACACGTTGCGCATGTAGTTGATGGTTGGGGCATGCAGGGTGTCGGTGCCGCCTTTGGCAACATGCAGACGGACAGGTGTTTGGGCAAACAAGCCGATGGGTAGGGTTGAGAGAAAAAGCATCGGGATGCTTCCCGCGGTCTCGATTGTTGCCTCAATGTTGCCGCCGCTGATTTGGCAAGGAGTAAAGTAGAGTTCGCGTGAGCCCAAGGTTGCGCCTTTGAGTTCGGCGTTGCAGAGTTTAGCGGCGGTTAACACCGATTCAAGGTGCTGGTGTTTTAGACCAGGTTTTGGGCGGTTCTGGCGTATGTTGGTGATGTGTAGCGGTTGTCCAGTTATGGCGGCTAAGGCTATGGATAGGCGTAGGATGGTACCGCTTCCGCTTTTTCGGCTGCCGTCAATCTCAATCATAAGGCCTTCACTGTCAGGATTATGGTTTGCAAATAATTAATAAGCGTCAAGGGGTTATTTAGGAGTTTAAGAAGGGAGCGCCAGTGAGCAGTGACAAAGAAAAACTAACTCAACTTTTGCAGAAAGTTGATGAAATCACGGTTTCTTTAAACAAAATCTCCAATGAGCTACGGTCTGTTTCCGCATCACTAAAATCTCTTGCTGTAGGACAAATCACTCAGCCACCAACCGTCCACGTAACAATGCTCGCACCAGCATCGCCAGCACCTGCACCTCAAGCACCACCACAAACAAAGGAGCGGTCGATAGACGACATCCGCATGTCCTTCCCAGAAGAGTTGGAAGCGCGGCTAAGCTTTGAGGAAAAAGGCGAATACATAATCATCAAGCCCAAACAGTTCTTGGGCTCAGAAAACTTTGCCAAAATCGCGTCCGCAGTCCGCGGCATGGGCGGCGAATACATCAGCGCAGGAAAAGACTCGCATTTCCGTGTGCCAAAGAAAAAACTCTAAGCCTTATGTTTTAGGTTTTTTCCCAACTGTGCCGCTTCAGCTAAGATGTGTGGTTGCTTTAGGACTTCGGCGCGTTCTGAAGCCTTAGGCAGAAACACCCCAGCCAAATCCAACCCCAAATACCTAAACGACAACGTAAACATGTCCACAAGGGAACGACATGCTTCAGCACCTTCTTCGGAGGGAACCACCAGAACGGCTTTTTTGCCCTCAAGCTTTTTGGAAGCCACAAAAGGGCGTAACCTGTCAAGGAGCAGTTTCATTTTCGCCGAGGGTCCATACCAGTAAAGAGGCGTCCCAAAAACCACAACGTCGGCGTCTTCCAGCTTGGGATAGAGTGTTTTCATGCCGTCTTGGAGGTTGCATTGGTAGCTTCCTTGTTTGCATGTTTTGCAGTCCACGCAGGGTTTAATTTCGACATCGTAGAGGTGCACTTTCTCTGTAGCGTAGCCGCTTTGGCTTGCGCCTTCCAGTATGGCGCTTACCAGTAAATCGGTGTTGCTTGCTTTTCGGGGGCTTGCCACTAAACCAAGCACTTTCATGAAGAAGTTGCCTCGACTGCAAATGCACAAACCCGCATTTAAAGTCAGTAGGCGATAGTGAAGGCTGCAAATTCTCCCTTGAAGACTTCCCAATCTACAGAGAAATCAGTTATTTGGGCACCACGTGGACCCCTCTTGCAGAACTCAACAAGCGCCTTAACCGCTGCTTCTTCGCCTTCAAAATCCGCTTCTACCCTGCCGTCAGGTAGGTTGCGTACCCAGCCAGTCACGCCGTGGATTTGGGCTTGACGCTTGGTGGTTTGCCTAAAAAAGACACCTTGAACCATGCCGCTAATGAAAACGTGTGCCCTTACCTTTGCCATAAAGCTTCAGCAAACAATTCGCGTGCGTCCTTAAAAATAGAGTTTCAAAAAAAGAAAAGAGGTTACCATGGTTGGATTTTTTCGCCCACAGTGTACAGGAAAAGGCTTGCGGATGGGGGACCTATCCACTTGAATTTGTTAACCAAATCCTTGACTACGTTGGCGTAGTTGTCTTTTTTGTCTAAGCTGTCGAGGTATTTTTGGAAAGAACCGAACTGCCTCTGTATTGCCACGAAGTTTTGGGCGTTTTGTATGATGGCTTTGATTTTGCCGCGGTTTCAGATTACACCATCATTGCGCATGAGACGCTCGATATCCGAGCTGGTAAAGCCTGCGACGACGGGGATGTCAAAATCGGCAAACGCCTGTTTTGTGGTGGGCCACTTTTGGTCAATTACCTGCCAGTTCAATCCAACTTGAAAAATCACCCTGCACATATTCTCGAAATAGCTTTCGTCGCTGCTGGGTCGTTTTTCCCGATACCACCACTTGGGCATCTGCCACTCTTCATGTTCCTGCATAACGCTGTCCTCAAGAAAGGAGGGTTGGGCTTTGGATTTAAGCTGTTGTGGTTACCCCAGCACAGTAACAATCCTTGCGTTTGGATTCACTTTCAGTTATCCCTCTGCTTTGCTGGCGAGTTGTTTGTTGGCTTGTTTTAAAAGAGTTTTTGACTGATTTTGGTTTGAGGGTTAAGCATGCTTAAAGGTAACTGTGGGAAACTAATGGTTTATGCCTCAAGGGGGGTTCCAGGCACAAGACGACTAGAATCCGTCAAGTCAGCCGCTAAAGAAACAGCAAAGCGCCTGAATTTGGATTTCGAGATGGTACGGTTTGACAGAGCAGCGTTCCCAATTTATGTCTACTACGAAGAAGACGGTAATGAACCTATACCGCTGTATTGTGATGAGGGCAAAATGTCTGGTTTAGAAGAAATTAGCAGCACACTGCGGAGGATGATGTTTGTTTTGTCGTTTCACCCCAAGCATGCCGCGTTAAAAGAGATGCGAACAGAGCTGCTTAAACTTTCATGAACCGAATTGACTGGTTTTCCAGCACAACCTCGTAGACTTGGTTAACATCAAAGGTTATGCCTAAACTGTCATATTCATGTTCAGTTAGGAAGAGGATGATTTTTGGGGTTGCCATCTGGGTACGCTGGGGCAAAAAGGGCATCTGCTGCTGGAGTGCCTGCATTATGTCTTGAGCCATCTTTGCTTCGTCTGTTTGGGGGCGCAAAACGTAGGGGTTGACTTCGCGCTCTTCGAGGAGTTCGATCCTTTTTCCTATGTTACCATCTAAATCTTTGGTTGATTCGATTTTGTTGACTCTAACGCGGAACAACACTGACACCTTTCTATCATTAAGTAGCAGTTAGATTTAATTCTTTACGCCTGCTCCATGGGAAAAAAGCGTGGTTCTACTTTGAATTAGCTGTGGAACTTGGTTTTGCCCCGTTTTTGAGTTCTGTGATTCTGCCATCAAGTTGTTTGAGTTGTGAGCGCATGTTTTTGAGGGCTTCAAGAGTATGCAGCCGCTTGGCTTCCAGGTTTTGGACATTATCGGGTTCTTCTTCAAGAAAAGGCGAGAAAACTTTGGGAATTTGAACCATGGGTGTGGTTGCTTGGGGGATGTTTAATACATCTCGGGCGAACTCTTGGAAGAGGCTGTTTAGGCTGTTGAAGATTTCGTTTTGTTTAACGAGGGCGTTTCTCAGGATGGCTTGACCTGACTTGGTGATTTTGTAGACTTTGAGGTGGCGGTTCCTTTGGGTTTGCCATTCTCCGCGGATGTAACCTGATTTTTCTAGGTCTCTCAGGATGGGATACACTCCGCCAGGGGTTGGTTGCCAAAAGCCTTTGGTGCGGTTGTTGATTTCTTTCATTATTTCGTAGCCGTGGAAGGGTTTTTTATTTAGGAGAATTAGCACGCCTATACGTATGTAACCTTTTTGAACTTCTTTCATCCAGTTGGCTGTGGTAGCGTCTTCTTTTTCTGGTGCCATAGGTTTCATGGATTCCATTCTATAATTAATATAGGGAATACTTATATTTTGCCGAAATATATTGCACTGAATCATATTCAAAAAGGGTTTCAGGAATGGACAACGGAAACATAATCGAAGTAAAAAACCTCACCAAAATGTTTGGCAAATTCACCGCCGTCGACGACGTCTCCTTCAATGTAAAGAAAGGCGAAATATTCGGCTTACTTGGTCCAAATGGAGCAGGAAAAAGCACCACTCTACGCATGCTCGCAACTCTTTCCAGACCCACTAAAGGCTCAGCCACCATCGGCAGATACGATACCGTAAAGCAGGACATGCAAGTCCGCAAACTCATCGGCATTGTCTCAGAAAAAATGATAATCTACAACCGCTTAACCGCCAAAGAAAACCTCTGGTTCTTCGGTAGCCTCTTTAACATTCCCAAAGATACCCTCAACAAACGAATTGATGAACTGCTTGAGCTTGTGCAGCTTAGCAAGTGGAAAAACGCGCAGGTCGGCACATTTTCAACAGGCATGCGGCAGAGAATGAACGTTGTCCGCGCCTTGCTTAACATGCCGCAGGTGCTGTTTTTGGATGAACCTACCTTGGGTTTGGATCCCCAGTCAACTGTGGAAATTCGGGATTTCATAAAAAAGCTCAATCAAGAAAACGGAACCACAGTTATCATAACAACTCACATGATGGTGGATGCAGATTTGCTCTGCGACCGAATCGCCATCGTTGACCATGGCAAAATCATTGCCTTGGACACTTCAACTAACCTCAAAAAGATAATCTCAGGAGCAGACACCATGATAATTAAACTTGAAATCGCCAACCTAAACCCAGACATGCTGGCAGCCATAAAAGCGCTTGATTGCGCAGACGCAGTGACACAGGAAAACAGCACTCAGCTTCATATAATTGTGCACGGTGAAGAATCCTTTGACAAAATAATTGATGTTGTCCGAAAAAACAACGGAAAAATCTCCTCCATGGCGAACCTGCAGCCAACCCTTGAAGACGTGTTCTTGCACATCACAGGACACGAGGTGAGGGATAGCGCTGACCAGAAAATTCCTCAAGAACACAGGCGGTTTGGTGCAGCGCCACAGAGAATAAGGTGATAGATATGACGGCAAAAACAGTTTTAAATCACAGCTTGAGAATTGCATGGAAAGACCTTATGGAGCTTTTCCGTAACCGATTGGGTTTGGTGCTTCTTGTGATTATGCCCCTTTTCATGATGGTTATGGTTGGGTTTATTTATCCATCTAACGGCACCGTAAGCAACTTGCCTGTGGCACTGGTCAACGAGGACTCAGGCTATAACAGTTCTTTTCTACCTAGCCAAACCTTCATCGGAATGCTACAAAGTGTTAACAACCAAACAGCCATGATGGATCTCTCCAATGTTACGAATTTGGCTGACGTTAAAAACATGGTTCAAAAGGGAGACCTGGAAGGGGGCATACTGATTCCCAGCAACTTCTCCCAAAGCATACTAACAGGACAGCAAGGAACAATCGTCATAGTCACAGACGAGTCTAATCCACAAATTTCTGCCCAAATACAAGGAGTTTTGCATACTGCATTTGACGAAATGGGCACAGTGATTGCGCAACAACAAGTTCAAACTTTAAGTCCAACAATCACCGCAAACAACTCATTAGCCATCGTTAAACCTTACAACATTCAAACCGAAGGCGTTGTTTCAGGCAACCCAAGCTACTTTGACTTCATCGCCCCAGGCATAATGGCAATGACCGTTATGATGAGTGTTATGACGGGATTGCCCGTAGCGATTTCACAGGAAAAAGAAATCGGAACCATGGACGGCATGATGGTGGCACCAGTAAATAGACTCTCGATTTTGCTGGGTAAAACCCTTGCGCAAACAGGCAGAGGCTTAATTCAAGGAGTCATAATTTTGGCTTTAGCTATCGGCGTCTTTGGCGTTGCCATTCAAGGCAGCATCCTGCTGGTATTTGCGCTCTTATTACTGGGCGTATTTAGCTTTGTTGGTTTAGGCATAGTAATAACATCATTTACTAAAGACCAAGAAACCGCACAGATGCTCATGATGACATTGATGTTTCCGATGATGTTCCTTAGCGGCGTGTTCTTCCCCATCCAGCAGATGCCATGGTACATGCAGGACATAAGCAAATTACTACCACTGACGTATGCGGCTGATGCGCTACGCAAAGTCATGGTGCTGGGCGCTGGAATTCCGCAGATAACAACTGAACTTGCTATCCTGATAGCATTTGGCATCGTAATGATTATAATTGCACTGCCAGTTTTCAGAAGAATGATGACAAGATAGGAGGAAAAAAAGTGAGCACACTCTGTTCAAAATGCCCTTTTTTCCAACTTGCCCCAATTTTAAGACGCAAGAACGCACGCAAACGATGTAGAATTGAACCGCAAAGGCAACTGCGCATTTACGAATGCAAAGACTATCCCGGGAAAAAAGGACTCTTCGAAAAATAATTTTGACTCACTTTAGTTTTTTCTTTGGCAACGTAATGTCGGCATAAAACTGTTCGCATAATCTACCGTTGATCTTGTATTTTGAAGGTTTTGTATTTTTTTACTAAGCCAACCTATTTGTGTTTTCTCTGCAATCAAATTCTGGAATGAAGAGTTAAATATCCAATAAGGGTGTCCTATCCAAAATAGCCAAGTCCTCGACCTACAGGGAGTTGTTCTCAATTTTTAGGAGGCGGACTGTGGAAATGCCGATTTTGTTGGGCGTGCTGGTCGCATGTAGCAAATATGTCACGTAACAGTATCATCCAAAAACGGCTTAACCAGCATTGAGCAGCCATTTACTAAATTAAAATGGTACAGCAAAATAATGCGGGAGAAGCCTTCAAGGTCTGTCAATCCAGCAGGTATATTCATTGAATACTTCAATGGTGCCACGGATATTTTTTGTTGCGGCTGCTTGTAGGGGAACATTTTTTGGGCTCCTTGGAAGGCGAATGTACTATACCAATTGGTTTGTAAGTTAGCTCATCCAATTGATACTTGGCCCCTGCAAAGGTTACTAGTTAGGCAGTTAACTGAAAAAAGTAGGCTTATGATTGGAGTAGCAGGATTGCTTTTGCCAAGTCGCCGCCGCATTCTTCAAGGGCTTCTTTGGCTTTCTCAAGGCTCTTGCCTGTTTGGTCTGCCACCAGTTGCACATCTTCTTCACTAAACGTGGGTTTAACCGCTACGGTTATTTGGCGTTGAGAAGGAACTTGTTCGCTGACTTGCCCGCCGATGACTTGGTACATTTTTTGTCCCTGAACCTGCAATATCGCCACCTCTGGCTCGTCGATAACGATATCTTTAGTGGATGTTCGGATGATAACTTGCTGGACATCTTCAACTTGATCCATGTTCATGCCCATCCGCTGCATCATGCGTCTCTGCTCACGGGGATTCATGCGTCTATGCATAAAGATTCACCATTCAAACCACTATTTGCGCTTCAAACTGATATACTTAACTTTCTTTGGCTCCATGCCGCACTTTTACAGCTACTCCTGTTTTGAAAGCCAGCATTTCTTGGCTGCAAAGCGTGGCGCGTCCAACCGCCAAAACCGCTCCGTCCTCATCTATGGCGATGATTTCGTCTTTGGCGCGCACTTCAGTGTCAACTTTAACAACATGTACGGCGAATACGTCGCCGCCTTTGGCGATGTAGGGAGCAACGTCGTTTTTCACAGTTACAAAGCATTTTGCGTTGGGTGTGTTTTTTGTCATGAACTCGGCGGCTTTGATGCTTAGCGAGAGCAATCCGTTGGTGGGACGCAAAGTGGCTAAGCGTTCGCCGTTTAGGTTTATGTAGCGTATTCTTCCTGTCCTCGGAGAATACTCGATGGTTATGTTGTCGGGGAACAGCGTTTTGCCTGTTCCTTTTCCGAATTGGTAGTCAGCTATGCTTCGGACTTTACCAAGGTTGTTTTCCATCTATTATCATCACTTAAGGGGTTGTAGTTTTCGACAAGTATAAACATAACAACATAATAAAGACAGTGAAAGGTGAAAGTTTCTTGAGATGCGAAGTTTGCGGACGCAAAATCCACGCCGAACCAATGCGGGCAATAATTGAAGGAGCAAAACTAACAGTCTGCATGGAATGCTCCAAACATGGCAAAGTTATTTACAGTGATGTAACAGGCGTCGGCGCAAAACAAACTCCAGTTCAACCAAACCCAACCAAATCCAACATCCACATCCCAGTAATCATGAGAAAACCGCCCGTAGCTCAAGTCCAAATAAGCCAAGAAGTAGTTGAAGACTACGCCACCAAGATACGAGCAGCCCGAGAAAAACTGTGCTTCTCCCATGAGGACCTAGGAAAAAAAATCAACGAAAAAGCCTCGTTACTTAGACACATCGAAACGGGCAAAATGGCGCCAAACAACCAGCTTGCCAACAAACTGGAACGCGCCTTAAAAATCAAGCTGATGGTTCCAATCTCGGACGAGAAAGTAACGGCGACCTTGCCTAAAAAGGCAGACGAAGGGTTAACTTTGGGGGATCTCATCGAAATGGATAACAAAGACGGGGAGGAACCCGCCAAACGAAAGCAATCATAGCGCAGCGTCGGCTGAATCGTGAAGAATCAAGTTTAGACGAGCTAAAAGCCTTGGCGCAGTCGGCAGGCTACGAAATTGTCGGAGTAATGGAACAGACCCGAAGGCCTGATGCCCGCTACCAAATCGGCGCAGGCAAAGTTGAAGAGCTTGCCAGCATGGTTGAGGAGACAGGCGCTGACAAAGTCATTTTTGACAACCAACTCCGCACCCGACAAACCTACAACCTTGCCAAAGCCACCCATGTCGAGGTTATTGACCGCTTCCAACTCATTTTGGAGCTTTTCAACAAACGCGCAACCACCACCGAAGCTCAACTCCAAATCCAACTGGCAAC
>JBJKPJ010000118.1:0-5963 GCA_046706605.1 Bathyarchaeia archaeon
ACGCTTGCTTAAAAAACATCCGAAACGTGCACAGCGGGCTTGTTGCACGGACAAAAATCTTAAACTTGCTTGAAGGGCAAGCGTTTGCGGCATCCAAAATCGCCAAGGAAACGTCCTTTTCTTACACCGTTGTGTTGCATCATCTTAAGCTTCTGTTAGCTGAATCCACAGTTGAGCGCAGGGGTACACGGAGGTACGTTTGGCTAGCAACGGGGCTTGGGCAGAAACTGTTGGGTTAAAAAGTGCAGGCGCAGGGGGCTTGCTGGCATTTTGGGCATTTATGTGGATATTTTTTTAGGGCTGCCTTTTCCAAGTCTATTCCCATTAAATTGGCAAGTGACGCGAGCCAGGCAATTACGTCGGCAAACTCTTTTTCTGTTGCTTCCTGATCAGAGCCTTTGAGTTCTTTGCCCAGTTCGGCAACCTCGTCGACAAGCCACTCAAACGTTCCATTAACTCCGCGTTCTATGTCTCGTTTGAAGTAGAGGTGTTTCATCATTTTTTGGAATTCGTGGATTTCCATGTCGTCACCGCGCAAGTCTATTTTTGATAATTAATAAGTTAAACTCTTCGCCCAACCTATTTTGGTTCCTATTGGAGGTTTATGTAGAAATGATAGAGGAGTTACCCTCTTCGTAACCAAAAAACATGGTGGCTTTGTTTTGGGCAGCAAAGATGCTATATAGTTATTCAGCGCTAACTTTAAGGGAAGGAATGAAAATGGCGAAGGTATTAATCATAGCTTTAATTGCAGCATTAATCATCATAATTGTAGGTGGCTACTTTGCCTATACCTATTTTGCCAACCAAAACCCGCTCAATACCCAACCTACCGCTCTTTCCGTGGAGCAAATCCGCGACAAAGCAATGATTTACCTTGCAACAAACTATGTGGAAACCGTTAATTTAATGAATGATCTTTCTTGGAGTGGCGGCAGAATGGACACAGGCCTGTTAGGCTCTGACTTGAACCTCTACGATAGTGGCTCTTGGTCTATGTCTATCCAAAACCCCGTTGTTGCTGACCCGATATACACAATTTCCGCCAACTACTCCTCTGGCGATGTCGCGGTTGAGTGGACTGGAACCAGTCAGGATGGCAGCATAACGCAGACAAGTGTCAACATTAATTATCCATCCATGACTTATATGCAAATGAACAATGAGGCAGGCGGTCAAGATACTATTCTACTGTTGACACAAGAACAAATCCGCGACTTTACCATGTCATACATCAAACTCTGCTACAATCAAACCGCCCCGTATATGGAGAACCTCATGTGGACTGGTGGTCAAGTTAACATGGGCATGATGGTGGGCTCAACTAAATACTCCTATGAAAGCTCAGGCTGGAACCTTACGATGCAAAGTCCAGTTGTGCCAAACCCTATCTACAGTGTAAACGCAACCTATGCCTCCATGGGCATGAATCAAAACGTGGAAATAATTTGGCAAGGCACAATGCAAAACAGCACAATAACCCAAACAACCTACACCTTTAAGCCTTAAATCTGCTTCTTCTCCCTTTTCCCTTTTTTCTTGAATAAGCAAAGTAAAAGTTGACGCTGTTTATGTTGTGATGAACTCTTGGCTTAGGGGCCAATTATGAAACATTTTTTCTATAGTCACGTCCATTTTTGTCAAGTTGGGCATACAGGCTATTTGTTTTTGAACTTCTACTAACTGCTCTAAGTCTTTGACCATTAGTGAGACGATGTAGTCGTAGTCGCCGATTGTGCGTAAAACAAGGTTAACATCGGGGATGTTTGCTATTTTCTCGATGACTGAGGATGATGCGTTTTCTGAAGCAAAAACCAACTTGATACTAGCATAGGCGTGGTACCCAAACTTTGTTGGGTCAATTTGGATGACTGCTTTTAGGTCTCCGTTTTGTTTGAGTCTTTCGTATCTTCTAGCAATGGTGTCGGTTGATGTGTTTAGTTCTTCTGCAATTTTGTTAAAATGCATACGAGCATTTAAGGCAAGTTTCAAAATTATTTGCTTGTCCAGTTCATCTATTTTAGTTGACGTTTTTCCGTTGCTTTTAGCTGCCGTTTTCTTGACGGGTTCAGTTGGCTTTTCGTTTTCCAATAGTGACAAGTTCTCTGGTTGGTTTTTTATGGTTGTCCAAACTTCTGTTTTCACACCTAAAATAAATGGTAACTGCTTTATTGCCTGTTTTATAGCTTCAAGTTCTTGTATGTTGTTTAGTACAACTGACGCTGTAAGGCTTGGGTTAATGCCTAATGTGTAGACGGCAAAGATTTGGGGTATTTTTTTGATTGCTTCCATAACTTGGGTGCTTTTGTCTGGGTGAGTGAATATGCCTATGCCTGCGACAAAGTTGCCCTCAAAACATGCTGGGCTATTTTGGATGACTGAGCCAACAATTACGCCGTTTTTTTCCATTTGGTTGAAACGTTTAGTGATGACATCTTTTGATTTGTCACAATCTTTTGCTATATCAGTGAAGCTTTTTCTTCCATCAACTAATAATTCTTTTAGAATGTGCCTGTTGACTGCATCAATTGCGGGCTTCATTGGCTTTTATCTTTTTTCTGCTATCTAATTAAGTATTTGTTTTGGTTTTTGGCCTTTAATGTTGAAGCGCTCTGTATCCAAAATAGTCTATTATGTTTTCTTTATTCTTCCACTTTTTCTGTTTGAAAATGTGAAAACATGAAAAAAGCTAAATATTCCCTAAATGTTATTAGTTACCACGGGATACTCTTAGAAACCAAAATAAGCCGCACAGAAAGAGGGCTGAGTGGGCTCTGGTTAACTTCCCAATTAATGAGCGTTTTTGCATTTTCGCTCTTTCTTCCTCAACTCACCCCCGAGCCTCAGCAAACCTCTTTTAGCGCCAGAATTTTGGTTGTATTTGTTCATGGTCAATTAGTGATGGAAACAGATGTAAGGGCCAAGATTGTGGCGGTTTTGTCACGTAAGTGGTGCTTGACTCAACGCCGCTTATTGTTCTGATTTTTTCGTTTGCTTCAAATAATGCTTCGAAATCTTCCAGTACAACTGCTACATAGAGGTCGCTGGAGCCAATCAACCTTAAAATGACTATCATGTTTGGGATTTCAAGAAGTTTAGAGTAGATTTCAGTCATTTTGCTGCGGTTTGAAATTTTTAAATATATGTTTGCAAGCGCTTTGTACCCAAGCTTTGACAGGTTAAGAGTCACTGTGGAAAAGGTGAATAGGTTTTCTCTGAGCTTTTTGTATCGCTGAATAACTGTTTTACTGGACAGGTCCAGTTCTTTAGCAATGGTTTTAAATGGGGTTCTAGAGTTTTCTGTCAGGATTTTGGCGATTTTCTTGTCAATCTCGTCTAACTGCACAACTTTTTGCTCTTGACTTAAGGGCATGTTCTCACTCTTTTTCTTTTGAGCAAGTTTGCGTTTAAACGGGTTAATGACTAAGTTTTGAGGATACTCCACTTTTGCTGCATTTGCCCAAATAAGGCTGTCTATACGTTTGATGTAGGGGTTTGCTTCAAACTCTTCAATAATGTCATGTAATTTCTTGAGGTCCTTTAATGCCACTTTCCCAAAAAAGCTGTAATTGCCAAAAGGACCCACTAACTCGGCTATGTAGGGTTTACTTTCAAGGAATTTGGTGACTTCGTTTTCATCTTCATAATGACTTGCTACAAATAAGTCTACTATGTGGCGGTATCCAAGGCTGTGCGGGTTAACAAGCATTTTTTCGCCGTTGATGACGCCCTCTTTCCAAAGGCGTTTGTAACGCATTCGGACTGCCGTGACAGTGATTCCGCATGCGCTAGCAATATCGGTGAAACTAGTACGTGACTCCATCAGGAGCATCTGTATGATTTTTTCGTCTATTTCATCGATTTTTACGTGGTGATTCGCCAATGATACCTTGCCTATCCTCAAACTGATTTATGTTTTATATAAAATTTTGTGAAAATTTTCAAGAAAATGACGTGAGGTTGTGTTTGCAGTTTCTTGGTCTTTAATGTGGTTTTGTTTTCTTGAAATTTGGTATTTTCAGTTTTTAGGGTTGACCCACATATTGATTGGTTTTCTTTTTGAAGTCTTCGTTTTCAAATGAATAATGTACTATTTGAGCCTTGAATGTTCAAAAAGTTTCTTCTAACTATAAAAAAATTTACTTTTTTGAAGATATTTAGGAATAACTTTATTAGCTATCTTGCTTAGCATAAAAGCTAGCTGACAACTCAGCAAAATTAAATGGAGAAACAAAAATGAATATAGGAAATAATAAAACAGTTGCAATTTCAATCACGGCTTTGCTAATTATTTCATTGGCGGCATCCGTAGCTTTCATTCCACAAGCAAGCGCGCACACACCATCATGGAACATTCCAACATTTGCATTAATCAACGCGGCACCCAACCCCATAGGTGTTGGTCAAAGAGCATACATCATTATGTGGCTCACAGACACTTATGACCCTGCAAGTGCATTATCAAACGACTATCGATTCCACAACTATAAACTCACAATTACAGCCCCCGACGGAACTGTATCAACTCAAACTTTTGCAACAGTAACTGACCCAACATCCGCACAGCCCTACGCATTCACTCCTGACCAAGTCGGAACATACAACTTAACCTTCTCATTCCCTGGACAAGACATAACGGCAACTAATGATAGCCCAACATCAGTATACGTTGGCGACACTTATCTGCCAAGCTCTGCCTCAACAACCCTAACCGTCCAGCAAGATGCGGTCTCCACGATCCCTACGAATCCACTTCCAACCAATTACTGGACCCGCCCAATCTATGGAACCAATTCAAACTGGTACGTTGTCTCTTCTAACTGGTTAGGCTCAGGTGCACCTGGTTACTCTGGTTTCGGTATGATGAGTTCAAGCCAACAAAGTTATCCAGGCGACGCTGTAGGACCTCTTACAAGCCACGTAATGTGGACTAAGCCAATACAAGGTGGCGGTGTTGCAGGTGGAAACAACTTTGTAATCCAAGGCGACACCTTCTTTGAAGGTTCAGCATATCAGCAAAGATTCACTAATCCGATAATTCTCGATGGAAAACTATACTACAACGAACCAGTGTCATTCTCAGGTCCCAGCAACGGTCCACTGGACTGTGTTGACTTACAAACAGGACAGCTTTTATGGTCAAAAGATCTCCCATCAATGTCTTTTGGCTATATCTATGACGTTCAAGACCCCAACCAACACGGAGTTTACCCACCAATGCTGATTCAAAGTGTTGGCGGTAATTTCCTGTTCGCTTCATCTACATCAACTTGGAATGCTTACGATGCATATACAGGCGACTTCATGTTCACTGTAACAGATGTTCCTGGCGGGACAACACTGCTGGGTCCAAATGGCGAACACCTAATCCTGTCTCTACATAACTACGGAACTCCAACAAGTCCAAACTGGTATCTGCAAGAATGGAACTCATCAAAACTATGGGAACCAGACTATTCAGGTCCATCAACATCACCACCAATAGTTCCAGTGACAACTAACGGAAGCTGGACAGGCGGCTATATTACAACCTTTGGTATGAGCGGTCCAGTCCAAACTTATGTCCCAAGCTTATATGAATTCAACGTTTCAGTACCACAACTTAACTCGCTCTCTGGAACACCTACAATCCAAGATGCTTTCTACAACGACATGGCAATAGTGTCCGTGGGCTCTCTACCATCAGCATCAACACTTATCTTCCGCTCAATAAGTAGCACTCCATACACATACGTCGGTATTGACCTTGCACAAGGCTCAATTGGCTCTGTATCGTGGACAAACACTGTTCAACCAGCAGCAGGCAACGTCACTGTCTTAGCAGGTCCAGCTGACCCAACTGCAGATAGCGGACACGGTGTCTTCACAGAAGCGTATGCAGAAACATTGCAGTGGGTAGGCTACAGCATGGCTACAGGCAAAGAGCTTTGGGGACCAACAGTAGGTCAAACAGCTCTTGACTA
>JBJKPJ010000119.1:0-2663 GCA_046706605.1 Bathyarchaeia archaeon
TGATGTTACTACTACGTTTCCCCACATGCCTAGGTCTATGTGTCCTGGTACGGTGCAGACGTAGTAGAAGTTGCCTGTTTGGTCGGGTGTGAAGGTGACTGTGCCTGATCCGCCTGGGGATATGTAGTTGGTTATGTCGATGCCTGCTCCAAATAGGGGTGTGTTGTTTACTGCTTTTGTGGAGACTATTTCCCATGAGTGCGGAATATTCGCTACGTTATTCACTGTCATTGTGTAGGTCGTGCCAACTTGAAGGTTGAGCGTTGGGCCTGGTGAGATTATGTTGTCTGCGGTGTTTCCGTATCCGTATGTGCCTGAGCCTGATGTTACTGACCCAGCATACAATGTCAAAGAGGTTCCTGATGTCTGAGCTTGGACTGATACAGCTGAAATTGATATCAAACTTATTGAAAGAAGAAGTGTTAACACTAAAATTTTTTTTTCCATAAATATGCCTAGATTATTTTAGACCAATCTTATTTAAAGCAGTTTGTTGGTGTGTTTTGGCAACTACAAGCGGCAACTTGGGTTGCCCGTCCATTAACCTATCGAATGTGGTTTATTGGTTTTTTCTGTTGGTAGCGATTTCTAGCATGCACTTTTCTGTTAAGAACTGTCCTAATTTTTTCTACTCTATCTTTCCATCCTAACCCCAAATAAAGTTCAGATTTAATTTCAAGAGGCATAACAGCTATCTTTTGTCCGACAACAAACACATAATCAGGTTTAAATTCGATTTTGTCGCCCCACTCCCACTCGCCAATTTGATACTGCAAGTCACTGTAAACTTTTGTTTTTATTTCACCTATGTAAAATTCAAAGAAGTTGCTTCGGATTTTGACTGGGTATTCTTTTTCTTCAATCAAAGCCATTCTTGGAAGAATCTCTGTGTGCAACTTAATTTCTTGAGGATTGTATTCTAAAACAGCTTGGCGGATTTGTTGTGCTCCTTCACGACTGGTAATTATTTCAACGCAGTTTGGGAGCACGTGAACAGTTTGCAAGGCTTCTCCTGAGTCGCCGCTTATCGCCCAATCAACGTTTTTCCCTTGAAGTTTGCGGTTTAAAGTTAAAATGGCTTCTATGAATTTGATTGGTATTAACATTACTAGTGGGTTAATCATTTTTTTTGTGTCATTAACATTGACGGAAGTCATATTTCTCAACTGATTTTTGTGTCAAATGGCTTATCAAAAGCAAATTTTACTTTGTGAAGAAAATAATTTAAATCTGTGTGACTGTAGGCTAACAACAATAAAATCAACCGAAAGTGTTACCAAACTGATAGAATCGCTTAATCCTCCAACTCTTTGGAATTTAACTTGACTGAGGGTCTACTTTATAAACCCTTGATTGTTGCTGACAGCACACTACAACATAAGTATTAAAGCGCTTTTTGTTCTTTTTTATATTAAGGTTTTCAGAATGTCTAATAACGAAGATAGCGAGAATGCTGGTAAGCCTGCCACTGACGCCAGCAGACGACAATTTTTGAAGTACGCTGCAGTAGGCGCAGTTGGAGTTGGGTTGGCGTCTGCAGTGGAAATTCCAGTCTTGTCAAATTTTGCAAATGAAGATACTCAGAAGATTAATCAAGCTAACCAGCAAATCAATCAGTTGCAGTCGCAGATTAGCAATCTTCAATCACAGCTTGCTTCACAGCAATCATCAGGTAGCGGCAGTGCATTTCTTGCCCTAAATATAAACGAGCAGAAAGAGCTTGAATCTATTGTTGAAACAATAATTCCCACCGATTCAAACGGCCCGGGTGCAAAAGAAGCAGGCGTTATATTTTTCATCGACCATCAACTTGCAAGCGAATACGGTCACAATGGACGAATGTACACTAAGGGACCCTTCGTGATGCCAGGGCAAGCAGGTCCAATAACCGTTAACGCCGTCACTTATTCCGACGGTGTACCTGCAGAGCCATTTGTAGGACCCGCTTACCAGTACAACTTCTTTATGAGGGAATTTTGGAGAAACGCACTTTTAGCGGTGGAAACTTATTCAAATAGCGCTTATGGCAAAAACATTGAGAATTTAAGTTCTTCCCAGATCACGCAGGTATTAACTGATCTGTATAACAATAAACCGGCAACATCAGACTTCAATGGTATAGTTCCTCAAGATTTCTTTAACGAATTGATATTTATGACTTATTCAGGCTTCCTAATGGATCCCATCTACGGAGGCAACGCTAATATGGTTGGTTGGACGCTTACAGGCTTCACAGGCGCTAACAGAGGCGACAGTTTTAATGAGGGTAGAAACGTTATGGAGCTCATGGTAGCCTCTGCACCTACGAGGTTTCCTCCGCACAGCTTAGCAGACTATGAAAAATCATATGGAGAGATGTGAGGTAAGAATATGAGTCAAATTATAAATCACCAATCCGCCGACGTCGTTGTTCTCGGTATGGGTGCAATGAGCGGCACGGTCGCCGCTGAATTGACAAAAGCAGGTTATAACGTTGTAGGCTTAGAAAGAGGGCCTCACTGGGATTACGTAACTCAGTTCAATGACACAATATTCGACGAGTGGGGCGTTACCTTTATGCGCAAATTCGCCATTAACCTCGCCATAACCACATCAACTTTGAGAAACAATCGCAACCAATTTGCATTGCCCATTCGTAGAAACAACATGGGGCAAGTAATTTC
>JBJKPJ010000120.1:0-17642 GCA_046706605.1 Bathyarchaeia archaeon
AAACCTATGGTGGAGATGACGCCATGTTTGCCAGCTTACGGATGGCTGAGCTTTTGTCACGCAGCAAAAAGCCGCTTTCTGAACTGTTTGATGAGTTGCCTAAGTATCCGTCTATTTTTGATGAGAACTTTAGCTGCCCTGATGAGAAGAAATTTGCCGTAATTGACCAACTGAAAGCGTCATTTGAGAAACGTGGACTCAAGTTTCTGGGCATGGACGGCATAAAACTAATCGACAAAGACGGTTGGGTTTTGATGCGTGCCTCCAACACCGAGCCCATAATCCGGGTTTCCGCTGAAGCCAAATCAACCAAAAAACTCAACGAACTTTATGAGTTTGCAAAAGCAGAATTAACAACAGCAATGGGAGCGTAACTGTTGCAGAGCCGAAGTTTGGCGTTAATGTCAACTAAAGTTTCCAGAAAGAGCTCTCCGACATGGCAAACGTAGCAACTACCGTGGCACAGTTGGAGGACAATTTTTATGATTAACGCGGATGAAAATTTTGAAAGCCGCCTTGTAAAAATATGGTTTTTACCTTCCAAAAATGCAGCGCCGAGATTTTGCTATCCTGCAAACCTGTACAGGGAACGTGGAAGTTTGACATCATCGAAAAAGGGCGACAATGTTACCTGCTTAGTATAGAACTCCAAAGGCATCGAAAACGGCATTTTGGCGGTGATTGGGATTATCTGTTAACCAAAGAAATCCTCGGATACTCTCAGAAAACATCCATAAACACCATCAACACCCCCTTACTTTTTTGTTTTATTTTAAAAACAACAGCACACAACTTGTATCCTAATTCATAATCCCCAAATTTTTGCGTCTTTGAAACTCAATTTCTGCATCTTTGTTTTTCAAACATGTTTATTGTTGGGTACTTTGCTGTCGATTTTTGATAGATTTTGGTTAGTTTTATCGGTAGAGCATGCTAAAGATAAATAGTACAAATACAACTTCATGTAACATTTAAGGAGAAATGAAAGTTGTCTGTAGCACAAAGAAAGTATTACAGTGAAGTTGCAGCGTTAGCCGATAAAGTGGTCGCAGTCGCCACCACCAACAACAAAACTTACAACGGCACACTTGTCGGCATAAACCCTGAAACCCTAAGCTTAACATTAGCCGACGTAAAAGGCGAGTCTGGAAAACTCCTCAACAGACTAGTAATTAACGGATCCGTAGTCATGTCAATCTCCAGTGCCGAGAAACCGTTCGACCTGAAAGCACTCGCAAACCGACTGGAAAAAGTCTTCCCAACTATGGTTAAACTATACGAAGACAAAGGCTTCATCTGGGTCATGGACAAAGTCAAGTTAACTGAAAAAGGCGTAGTAGAAGGTTCAGGTCCAGCTGCTGACCGTGTGCAGAAAGTATACGACACATTCATGAGTGAAGCAAAAGCTTCAGCCTAAATAAACCATCGAAGCTGCTGCTCCTCTTTCTTCTTTTCTTCTGATATGCTCCGAATTAAACCAAAAGATTCCAACATCTTTTGTATGGCTTCGGCGCTATCTTCAATTTCAGCCAAATCCACAGTAAGATTTAGGGACTTGTTTAACGTCTCCAAGGCATATCGAGCAGCGTTAATGTCGGGATTCATTCCTGGCGTATCAACCAGAAGCGAAAAACCTTGCATATCCCTAATTCTTGCCAACCCAATAGAGATTCCGGCGATACCAAACACATGACCAACCATCACTTTGGTCCCTAAATCAAGCGCCTGCTGCATTGCCTCCAAATCAGTCGCAGTACAATAAATTCCCGGCGCACCAGTCACTTCATCTTTTTTGAATCCACCAATAGAAATCACAAAGCGGCAACCTAACTCCTGCACAATGTCCAAAACTTTCCCAACCAACTCATATTGCCCAACAGTGGTTAGCGCCTGCGTGTTCCCATACCAAATAATCAAATCCCGCTGCCCTTCACCGCGTTTAGCATAATACAATTCATTCATGGGGGTCCGAACCCCCCCATCGTCAGTTGTGATGGCAAAATCCTGAAAAGCAGAAGAGAATATCTGCACAAACCGCCTAGCGTTCATTTTTTTAATCAGATGCAGCGCCGCAATGTTTGCTACAAAGCCAATGCCGGGGAGCCCTTCGATTAGAATGGGATCGTTTAAGCTGGGTTTTTCTATAAAGTCGATTGCGCAGACCATAAGGGTACACTTCGGTGCAGTAGTTAGATAAACTATGTGATATAAGGCTGCCTAGATAAATCCAAGCCCATCGCAGAATTTTGAGGCTAATGTTTTTTATAAGCGAGCCGCGTTTCTTGTGTAGGTTTCACATTGAGCTTTGAAATTAAAGAAAAAGACCTATTGGGCAGAGTCGGCAAATTAAAAACCAAAAGCGGCACAGTGGAAACCCCGCTACTTTTCCCCGTAATAAACCCCAGCATCCAACCTATTCCGCCAAAACGCCTTAAAGAAACCTTCGGATGCCAAGCCATAATCACCAACAGCTACATTCTTTACAAACGCTACAAACAAAAACCCATTGAACTAGGACTCCGCAAGTTCCTCGACTACGACGGCGCAGTCATGACCGACAGCGGCGCCTACCAGATCCTCGTCTACGGCGAAGTCGAAGTCTCCCAAAAAGAAATCGTAGCCTATCAAGAAGCCATCGGAAGTGATATCGCCACCATCCTTGACATTCCAACAGGCTGGAAGGTCACCAAAGAACAAGCCCAAATCACCGTCGCTGAAACCCTGCGGCGAGCAAAAGCTTTCTTTGCGGAAAAAACCCGCGACGACATCTTGTGGGTTGGACCAGTACAAGGCGGCAAACACCTTGACCTAGTCGCAAGCTCCGCAATCGAAATGGGCAAGCTGCCCTTCCAAATCCATGCACTCGGCAGCCCCACGGAAGTTATGGAAAACTACCGCTATGATGTCCTTGCCGACATGATATTAACCTGCAAAAAAGGCATCCCAACCCAGCGTCCATTACACTTGTTTGGCGCAGGACACCCCAGCATGTTCGCCTTAGCAGTTGCCTTGGGCTGTGACCTCTTTGATTCTGCAGCCTACGCACTTTACGCACGCGAAGGCCGATATATGACCGAAAACGGCACATGGCGAGTAAACGAACTGGACTATTTTCCCTGCAGTTGTCCCCGATGCGTAGCGGAAACGCCCCGTTGTTTGGAGCAGAAATCGCCTAAGGAACGTGAGGTTTTCCTTGCCGAACACAACCTTTATGTATGTATGGCTGAGTTGCGGCGGATTAAGCAGGCCATCAGGGATGGCAGGCTTTGGGAACACACAGAAATGAGACTTCACGCCCACCCAGCACTGCTTTCAGCACTAAAGCGGGTACAAGGGCGCGAAGATTTTCTTGAAGCTTTCAGTCCAACCTCTAAAACCAGCGGGTTCTTCTACTTTGGCTCAGTGGGGCTTGCAAGACCCGAAATCACCCACTACCGAAAATGCCTTAGCCAAAACTACAAACCTCCCATTGAAGCAAGAGTGCTTTTGCTTGTGCCCCAAACCAAAAACAAACCCTTTCACAAAGCCCCCGAATTTAAAAAAATCCGCCAACTACTTCGAAACCTCGGCAACCAACTCGCGGAGCAAGTGCATGTCTGTGTTTATTCGGCGCCGTTTGGCGTGGTTCCAGTGGAGCTAGATGAGGTTTACCCGCTAAGCCAACATGAAACTGCGCACCCGTTTGATGGGGAAACGGTGGATTACGTTGCTGCCCAAACTGCAGAGTACATTAAACGGCAGAGTTACTTAGGTGTGATTTTGTTAAATGACACACGCCAATGGGCAGACGCCGTCAAAAAAGCCGCATCAAAAGCCTGCAAAACCAAAGCCCTCCCGTTTGATTATGTGGATGTTGATGTTGCAGGGAGCAAAAAGATTTTTAGCCGTTTAGAGAACAAGTTGCGGAAACAGTTGAGGGAAAAACATGATTCAAGCTGACCTCCACATCCACACCATCTATTCGCCTGACTCGCTTGTCCAGCCCAAAACACTGGTGGATATGCTCGCCAAACACAGCTTCATCAAAGTCGCAGCCGTCACCGACCATGACACAATACGCGGATGCAAACCCACCATTCAGCTGGCTTCAGCCTACCCCGACATTCTCATTCTTCCCGGCGTGGAAATCAGCACCACAAAAGGCGACATTGTGGTTTTAGGAACTGAGGAGCTTCCGCCTAAGCCTTGGACGCCTGAGGTTGTGGTGGATTTTGCCCGTTCAATTGGTGGTGTCTCCGTCGTGGCGCACCCCTTCAGGACGTATGGCATGGGGGTCCGTGCAGGTAACTATAAGGTGGACGCTATTGAAGTGTTAAACGGTGGCTCAAGCAGACAGGCAAATGAGCAGGCAAAGGAGTTAGCGAAAACCTTGCGTTTGCCGGGAACAGCAGGTAGTGACGCCCACCAAGTTTCAGAACTCCTAAGCGTTTACACGCAAGTTGAGGCATCACTGGATGTTGATTCGGTTTTGGCAGCGATACGCAGAGGCGCAGTTTCTGCACATGCCTGCTGAAGGATAACTTGTTTTTAAGCACAGTATCAGTCTGTCAATCAGTTTTTTCAACAGTGTACCAATCAAGCAACAGAAATTTGACCAAAACACGATCATAACCAACCGTCATAACCAACATGCTTCCACCACCGCAATCAACTAGACTCATTCAGAGCTGTTGAACCAGATCACTCGCCACAACAAAACAGCAAACAAACCACAGCCCAAAACAAAAATCAGCAAAGACACCAGACGCCAGCCCCAATTTCAGGGCGCATCACAACCACACAAAAAGAATTGCCGTAAGGTAGAAAAAGAACCGTAGCCGAAGTACATGTATGACAACTACAGCTAAGCCTCAAACAAGTAGGTGCCTTTGGCTAGACGAACTGAGCACCATAGAAGCAAAAAAAGCATCCCAAGACGGCACCGTAGTGATTTTTCCACTTGGAAGCGTAGAAGAACACGGCGAGCATCTTCCGCTTTGCACCGACAGCATCCAGCCCGAATACGTCGCTTTAGAGGTAGCTAAAAGGACGAAAAGTCTTGTTGCGCCAGCTTTCCGCTATGGAATCTGCAATTCAACACGTAATTTTCCTGGAACTTTGACGATAAAGTTTGGCACACTCTATAGAGTGGCGCGGGATGTTTTGTCTGAGCTTGTGCGCAATGGTTTTTGTCGCATAATTGTGCTTAGTGGGCATGCTGGGAACTCGCATATGGTTGCACTGCGGCTTGCGGCGCAGGAAATCGTAAACCAAAATGACGCCACAGAAAAGGGGAAGGTGCGGATTATGGTGCTGTCCGATTACGATTTTGCGTTGGAGTTAACGCCGCAATTTACTTCAGCTGACGACGGGCATGCTGGCACTTTGGAAACAGCACGGGTCATGGCGATAACACCCGACTTGATTAAAACGAAAGGCGCGCCAAATCAGTGGCATCTGCCGCGTTTTGAAGTGGTAGCTCACCCCGAAGAGCATATGTCAAGCGGAGTCCACGGTGATCCCACAGCCGCCACAGCTGAGATGGGCAAGAAAATTAACCAGTATGTAGTTGAGCAGCTGGAGAAGTTGGTTTGGGAGCTTAAAAAATAGAAAAGGCTGCTTTAAAGCAAACCTTTCTTGCTTGAAACTAATTTTTGGGCTATTTTTTTGTGGTTTTTGCTGCTGGTTTAGCGGGGGCTTTTGAGGTTTTTTTAGCGGAGGCTTTGACTAGCGACATGGGTTGCTCACAGCAGACAAGTTCGCAGGATTCGCATCCGCAGGGGTCGTCTACAACAACAACAAGACCACATTCGTCACATCGGTATTGTTCACCTTTTTTTCTTGCCAAAAAATTCACCTTCTAAAAATCGCTTACTATTAATGAGGAGACCGGAAATAATAAAATGTTCTGGTCAAACCCTGCTTCAGTTAAAATTTCTTAGCACAACCAAAACAACTAACTGGATGTGACCTAAAATGCTGCTTTTACAAAAATGGTGGTTCACCAGTTAACCCGAACGCAAAATTCTGCAGAAACTGCGGAGAGCCCAAGCACAACCTATGTCCCAAGTTGCCCCGTCAACATCCCAACCGCGCAACAAACGCACCACCTAAACAGAAACGCATTAGATACTACTTGCCACCCACAATTCCAGTACCATCAGCGGCGCCGTCCATAACTCAGCCTCCGCCTGTCAGGGTTCAGGTCAGTGGGGAAAATATAGGGGTGATTGTTTTTAGGAAGATGCAGCCGCTTGGCAGGTGGGATACCTAGACGGGGTGTAGTAGTTTATAGACTTGCTTAAGCGGGTGTACGGTAACAGCGTAAGAATACCGCTGAGTTATGTTTACAAACCAACCAACATAAAGTTCTAAACTTGGATTTACGGAAAAGTTAAAGGGTTGCCGCCAAAATAATTAGGTAGTGATTTATAATGCAGTTTTTCAGAGTCACAGACCAATCTAAAATTAAACATAAAGTTCTCGCGATCCAGTTGAGCCCAACAGAGATGAAGCAACTTTTGGGGCAATGTGAGAAATGTATGCCTTCCATTTATGTTTCGTCCATAATCCAAATCGGGCATCCCTATGTGGTTATTGATTTTAGCAGCGGAACATGGAAAACAGCAATAGCGCTTGACGAAAAAGTCCATAGTGACCACGCACTGGGAGACGAACTGGAAATTGGAGATGTCGTCAATGTCTTTTTAACGTCAGATAAGCAGGCTCTAATTAGTGACGGAAGTAAAGCTTACTTAGATGTGCCTTTGGAGAATGTTCTGGCGTTCAGTTTCATATACACTGCGGACATTGCTGATAACTATGCTCTCTTCAAGATGATGAAGCAACCAAAAGAGAAAAAGCCCAGCCCATTATCGTAGATACCGCAAAAACCACGCGATAGAGACTTCGGCGACTTCTTCGAGTTTGCCTGGTTCCTCAAAAAGGTGGGTTGCGTCAGAGATTATAACAAGTTTGTTTTGGCTTTTCATTTGAGCCATGGCTTGGCGGTTTAACTCGATAACTTCGCGGTCCCATCCGCCAACCAGCAATAGAGTTGGCGCCTCAACATTCGGCAAGTACTCGCCTGCAAGGTCAGGGCGTCCTCCACGCGACACTACTGCAGAAATTTGTTTAGGAAGCCTTGCTGCCGCAATCAAAGCGGCTGCAGCACCTGTACTTGCTCCAAAATAGCCGAGAACAAAATGTTTGGTTTTAGGGTCTTTTTTTAGCCACAGTGTTGCTCCGATTAGGCGCTCAGCCAACAGCGGGATGTTGAATCGGTATTGGGCGGTGAACATGTCTTCTTGTTCCTCTTGGGCGGTGAGTAAGTCAAATAGCAGTGTTCCGATGCCTGCCTTGTTGAATTCTTTGGCAACATATTGGTTTCGCGGGCTAAACCTGCCGCTGCCGCTTCCATGTGCAAAGAGCACCACACCTTTGGCGCTAGCTGGCAGAGTGAGGATTCCTTCCACGTTTACGTTGCCAACAGGAATTTTCATTTCTGTTTGGTTAACAATCAAGCTTTATTTCCCACTTGCTTAATGCTCTCCTTGTTTTCCTGCAACAGGGTTATTACTTCTCGGTCGGAGGTTTGGCTAAAATCGCCGTAGAATTGCCCGATAGCGTGGAAGTACTCTGGCTTGTGGAGGCAGACCACGCGATCGGCGATTTTTTTCAGTTCCTGTATTGTGGAGGGGGGCCCGACTGGGACAGCTATGGTTATGGTGGCAGCACCGTGGTTTTTCACGAAAGCCAGCGCAACCTTCATGGTGGAGCCCGTTGCTATGCCATCGTCAACTAAAATGACGTCGAGTCCTTTTAGGTTGGGGTAAGAGACGTTTTGTCTGTATAGCTGTAGTCTGCGCTTGATTTCTTGTTTTTGCTGTTCAATTTCTTCTTGGATGTAGCTTCGACTGACGTTTAAGTAGCTGACGATATGGTTATCCAATATGGCGGTTCCGTCTTCGGCTACCGCGCCGATTGCCAATTCAGGGTTGCCTGGGGCGCCGAGTTTGCGGGGAATAATAACATCCAATGGCAGACCCAGCGCCTTGCCGATTTGGTACCCGACTACTACGCCACCTCGGGGAATCGCTAATACCAAGCCGTTTTTGCCTGAAAAACCTTTCAACGCAACAGCCAACTGTTTGCCGGCGTCAATGCGGTCACTAAAATAAGCCATACGAATCCCTCAAAATACTATGTTAATAGTAAGGAGAAATGAATATAAAAACTGGTTGTTAACCTAAACCAGTGCACCAAACAGGCAGCTAAGAGGGGGGGTAGGAGCTATTAGCAGAAAAAAGGTTGTACGTTGGTGGTCACAAGTTTTGTGGTCGTTTGGTTAGTTCAAAGGTTTCTTTGTTATAAATGTACTCACCGTACCTTGCCGAATAGTAAAGCCGTAGGTATTCTGCGCCGAAGCGTGGTTGGAAGGGCAGGTCCTGTGGTGTTAGCCGCTGTTTTTGTTTTAGTTGTTCTTCTATGGCTGTTTCTGCCAACGGATAGTTGAGCAGGAACTCTTTGCGTTCGCTGTATGCTGCAAGAGTTTGCACGGATTCGTCGATGTAGGCAAGATATTTGGGCAGGTTCTCCATTATTTCGTTTATCTCATACTTGGACGGATTTGCCAAGACTTCGGTGGCATATTTTAGGCGGTCCCGCAGGTTAGCGTTTTTCTCCCACATGTAATCCTTGGTTGGCAGCAAGCGTTCGATTGTTTCTTCGTCACTGACCAACCCAGAGTAAAGCGTGGATAAGATATCGCTTGCCATGCCAATGTAGCCCTCAACGTCCTCTTTTAGTGCGATAACATCCAGCAAGTCAAGTTCCTGCTTTTCGACTCTTGCCTGCGTGTTTGCCTTTATGGCTTCTGCTCGCTGGATGTAATCGTAAACTTTGGGTGTGTCCTCGCCGAAAACAGAGGGCAAAACCTCCCGTTGGAAGGTTAGGTTTGCAATTGGGGCAATTGAGTTATGGAGGTATTTCATGGTGGATTGGATTTCTTTGCCGTACTGCCGTTTCCAGTTGTTTAGGGCGTTGTAGAGACCCTCAATTGCTATCCATGGTGAGTCTTTGGTGGCAAGTTTTTCTTGGGCGAACTCGATTGAACGGTTTTTTGCGGGGAGGCTGTGGTCATAGAGGGGTTTGATGATGCTATAGATGGGATCAGCTGCCGCGATGACTTCGTTAGTTAGGGTGCGTCCAGAGTCAATTACTTGGCAGATAGCTTGCACCCGCTCTTCGAGGGGCATTTCTTTTAGGTAAGTTCCGTTTAGGGCGGTTTTGACGGGGAATCCTGAGGCTTTAAGTTTGCCTGCCCAATCGGAAAACTGGCAAGTGACGAAGATGTGGTACTCTGAGAGAAGTTTGTTTAAATCTGCCTCGATGGCGTCTTTGTCTGTGCCGAGTTTGTCTAGTTCTTGGAATTTCTGGTCCAGCTCGTTTTGTGCGTAGGCGCGGCGGTCAGCGTTATACATGATGTCTTTGATTTGGTCGTGGAGAAGCGAGAGTTTTCCTTCAGGCACCGACACATCTACAGAGATGTTGTCTTTTACGTTGCTCATTTGTCCCTCGAAGATCAGCACCTTGTTTAGGAGCAGCTGGGCTTTGTCGGTGATTTCTTTGTTTGACGCCCGCTGCTTGGGCGCGTAATCCATAAACGCTACAGGAAACGTCAGCAGAAGTGTCCCGAAAATGCCTAGTATCATTGTAGTGGGACTCACATCCGCTGTGAAGGCTAAGGGAACCTGGAGTGAGCCCATCAAAATAAAGAACAATGCCGCGGCTAATGTGGCGGTAAAACAGGGAAACAGTTTGTCGCCGCTGCCGATAAGTCCTTCTTTGGCGAGCATTCGGGTAAAGAACATAAGCGCCAAAGCCAGCCCGATGATGATTATGACGAACATTAAGATTCCTGGGATGGAGTCGCGGTATTGAGTGACCGCGTCGCCGATGGTGCGTCCTTTCCAGTCAGGAATCCATGTTGTTTGCCCTGCGATGTCGTTGAATACTTGTGACATGTCATAGAGCCTAAACTGGCTCATGGACTGGGTTAGTTGGTCGGCGATATGGGTTAGGCTGATAAAAACGGGGGGACTGGAGCCTGCTTCAACCCACCAGTCGGTGCGGGTAATCTGGGAAACCACGTCTTGGTAGTACTGCATAATTTGTAAGGGCACAGTTAGCAAAACGTAGTAGATTACGGAGAAGCTGACGAATTTTTTGAAGTAAACCGCAGACGCCAACAGCATGGGGATAGCCAGAAAGTAGAGGGGAGCAAAAAACAAGGATACAGCCGCCAAAATGCCAAAATCCACTGCTAAAGCCGCACGGTACCTATTGAACAGCGCAGGCACAATCACGAACAGCGCCATCCAAATGACAATAAACGCCACGCGGACAGGCATGTCACCTAAAAAGGAAATAAACTTCAACTGAGCCAGATTGTACATCAAGCCCAATCCGATGACTAAGCCGCCTGCAGGCATTCCGACACGTGGCCGCTGGTAGACCACAAACGCGATGAGAAATGCCAGAAAAAGCGGTAGGGGCTGCGGGAAAAGTGGCAGATAAGACATGCCCAAGCCCATGGCGATGGCGGTTACTATGAAGGTAAACAGTTTAAGCGTCGAAGACTCAAGGCTGCGTTCCAGTTCTTCTTTTTCTTTGTTTTTCTGCCTTTGTGTTTTGATCCAAGAGCCAGTGCCAGAGATTTTTAGAGAGGGCTTTTTCAAGCAATTAACCTAAAACCTTATTTTGGGTAAACTGCTCTTAAAGGTTATGTAGGTACCTCGGATGAAGGCTGACAAAATCAGTTTTAACGTACTTGCAAGTATTGAAAAACACATTGAAGCTCTAAAGCCGCTGTTGCTGAAACAGGCAGCAGTCTGCATCGGCGAATATTCCATCAAAATATTCTTGAAAAACACCCAAAACAAAACAGAAAGCACTCTGCCCATATTCATCGAGAAATCAAGCGATGAAATCTACAAGTGGATCCCGAAAGGATTCAAACCATATTTCATCTACGGATTCGAAGACACAAAAATCGACACACACTTTTGGTACGATGTTTTGCCAACCATCACCAAAGACGACTCCATAACGGGGAGTTTAAAGAAAAAACCCGCTGAAAAAATGCACAGCGCCATCACTTTTTCTTCAGTTTGGGATGGAGTCGGTAGCGCCGTGTTACCTGCATTAATTGGGAAATTTAGAGCTACAACGATAGATTCGCTGTCAATTGCGGTTTTGCCCTCAAAAATTCAGCCAGAAGACGCCCACTTCAATGCCTATGCCTCACTGCAACTCTGCTCTGCGACTGAAGGCGCAACTGTTTTGCTTATGGGCAGAGATGGCATAGAAGGCTTTGAGGGGGTAGATCGAAAAGGCGAGGTAATCAAAGGCAACAGTGCTGCCAACTATCTGTTAAGGTTGTTTTTGGAAAAAGAGACGCTTGTTGAGGAAATCTGCGAGCTATCCAGAACGTTTAGTATCAAAATGTTCACGCCCCTTGTAATTACGGGGGCAAGCTACAAAATTTACGGCTCCTTCGGAAATATGCTAAACGCCACGTTACTAAAACCTTTTTTAACATTCAACCTGTCATCAGCGACACTACTTTACGTGGTTTTGCGTATGCCCTCCAGCCTAAAAGATGTGTTGCCACGAAGCAAAATTGAACTGGCAATAACAGATTGGTTTAAGGAAAAAACCAGCCTCAAATCGATCTACATATCAGAACCCACTTACACAGAGGACATGACCGATCGCATAGATGCAGTGCTATTTGTAGGTGGCTTTGACACCACAGAGATGTTTGCAGACTTAGACAAAAAAGTCAGCGACCTCAAAAACGCGACGGTAGCGAGGGGACTCATGACGGAAGATTGGCAGTTGCCCTTCAAAATTGGGGAAGAACCAAAACCCATAGAGGAACCCACACTCCCAGAAGTTGCAGCGTCGCCAGAAGAAAGCACCCAAACACCAAGCTCTCAAGAAACAGCCGAGGCAAAATCCGTTGAAGCATCCCCAACAGTGACGGCGGCAAAAGTTGAGTCACCAGCAGAAAAACCCAAAAGAACACGAACCACCAAAAAAAGCCAGACAGCCCGCAAAACTAAATCCAAACCTGCGGAAGCCAAAGCCGCAGAAAAACCGAAAAAGGTACGAAGAAACCGAAAAATTGAGGAAACAAAAAGTTAGGGGCAGAAGAAAGAAGTAACTTCTGTTAGGTTAGTTATTTTTTGTTGCCGTTAGCTGTTGTTGGTATGTAGCCGTTTTGCATGTTGATGTTTTTGATTATGTTGGTTGCGTAGACGCTGTGTTCAAGCAGGAAGGAGCGGGATAGGTAGCGTTCAAAGTCGTTTGATTTGCTGTAGAGGTTTTGCATTTCATCGAAGGCTTCCATGTCTTCAGGTTTGCCTCGTCCACCCACCACTAACACGCGGGTTATCCAAGGGTCTCGGGATTCGACAACACGTACAGTGATGGTGCGGGAAACCTCGCTGGTAACGTAGCCTGCAAGTGCAGTGTAGACTTCTTGAGACATGTCTTCGGTCCACATGTTTGGCGGGGTGGTGACAGTTACCCAGATATAATCGGTTTTGTAGGTGGGCTTAAAACCCATAATGCTGGGAGTCTTAAAGGAGCGAACCACACTTTTTATGTAGTCTTTGAAGTGGTTCATGTCAAGGATGTCTTTGTGGATGACTTCACGGGTCAAGGAGTCTTCTTGCTCGGTTAAGATTTTGAAGATAATTTTCAGTTGTTCGTGTTCGGTGAGGTCGGCAGACTTCTCAAAGTATCGTTTAGGTGCGGTGATTTCAGCCATTTTTGCTGTGTATTCACGGTGGGCATCAACGATTTTGTTTAGACGCTTGCGGTACTCGGAGATTAATTCAAAACGCTTGGAAAGTTTCTCGTATAGTTTTATGGTGGCATCAACCTTGTCAAGGTTTTCAAGTGCTATGGCTTCTTCCTCAGCTATGCGCCGCAAATCGCGGTCAAGCCCAAGAAGCTGTTCGCGGGCATACCGTTTGGAACTGAAGAATTTGCGAACTTGCCGTTCCATTTTGCCTTTGTCGAATTCTTTGCGTTTCTTGACTTCAAGTACGCGGGTTACTTCGTTGTCAAAGTCGCCACGTTTGTGCATTCGCTTAGCCAAAATTTCGTTAATGTAAGTTAAGTGCTCATCTATCATTTTTGATTCGTCGGTCGGTGTGCGAAGCATCAGCTGGATTAGCAGGTAAAGCGTTGCCAGTTCGTCGTGTACGTCGTGTAGTTCGTCTAGTTCGGCTTTGGATTCGGGGAGGACTTCGTAGTAGCGAATTAGGGCTTCAGTTACGTAACGGGTTTCATCGTAGAATTTGAGAATATTGATGGATTGTTCAGCTAATTCAGTGATGTTTACTAGGTCTTCGAGCACTTTCTTTTGGCGCAGAGTGAAAACCTGTGAACTTGGAATCAACTGGTTTAGTCGTTCAAGGATGTCAGCTTTGCGTTCAGGGAAGTCAAGATGAGTTTTTGTCAGGTTAGTAAGCAGGATTTCGAGGTTGTCAAGTTTTCTTGAGCCATCCTTCTTTAACGTTAAGCTAATGATGGATTCCTCTATTGGTCCAACTCTTCCCATCAGTTTGATGGTGGAGAGGAACTTCATGATGTCGTCAAGCCAGTTTTTAACTTGGAGTTCCACGCCTTTAACGTGCAAGGCGACGTCGTCTTCGAGTCTTGGGTTGCTGTTGATGATGGTTTTTAGTTTTTCTTCAAATTGTTCGTCGTTGTAGGTTCCTGATTTTATGAGGTAGTTTTTGAAGAGTTGTTTTGTTGTGTCGCTGTCAACTTGGATGACATTTTTGATTTCGCTTAGGATTTGGAGTTTTTCTTTTCTTGACTCCTGAAGCAGCTGCATGCCTTCGAATTTTAATTTATACGCTGCCAAGTAGTCTTCGACTGGGTACATGACTTTAATCATGCCTAACGTGTGTGCGGAGTTGGTTGTTAATCCCACTTCGGTGCCTATGCCGCCAAGCAGGTCTGCTAAGTCAAAATCCATCAAAACATACAGCAAATCAACAACCATCTCGTCCATTTCTCTTCGGGCGCTAACGATGTTACCTACTTTGGAGAATGCAGGAAGAAGAGGCAAATATACCAAGGCGTTGAGGGGGTTACGGTAGATGTCGCCGTAAACTTTGCAGACATGTTCGTTGTAGTCTTTGTTTAAAATCAAAGAAAGCTCATTAATGGCGACAAACGAGGAGCAGCCTTTAGCTGGAGGGTCATCTCCGCCGCACGGCGTGATGACAAAAGCAATCAGAGGAACGCCAGAACCGAGCACTTTTCTCAAGTGCCTTGCAAAGTCAAAAAAGATGCCGCTTCCGGTGCCGCCTCCTAAACCGTAAACCAGAACCACAGTTGGAGTAACAATGGCGGAGAGCGCTTGCTCCTTGAAGGAGTTAATACAGTTCCGGATGATTCCAAGCTGGTAATAGTTTAAGGCGTAGATAGCTTTGGCAAGCGCGCGCCTGCGCCCTGCGCCGCCTGCCATTGGGGGAACAGCCATAGTTGATTGGAGCCAAGGACTGTAGTTTGCTATTTTAGAGCCTTCGCCAGCGACGTACTCGCCGTATTTTTGGTTAATGAAGTCAAACATAGCTTCCGCGGTGGGAAACTTGACGGATTCAGCGATTAGACGCCATCGCTCCCTTGGAATGCCGGCTTTTATCAATGATTTGGCGATTCGTTCGTGGGTTTCTTGTAGACTGCGGATTTCAGGGTCAGCGATGTCAATAGCTAAAAGGGAGAGACGTGTTAGATCGTTTTCTATTAGTTCTCGGGTTTTTTTGTTTGAAAGGAAAGTCTCAACGATGTTGGTACCAGCTGAGCCTAAACCTATCAACTGTACACTGTTTTGGTATATTCGCGTGAACTATCACATCCCAACTAGTTGTTTGAGTCTGTCTTTAATGGAATCCAAATTTGCAGACATTGAGCGGTCTACTTTGGCAGCTCGAAGAGTCAGCCCCTCTAAGTCTTTAATTTGGTCTTCGACGACAAGCTGGAAGTAACCAATCTTGCCCCGTGACCTAAGGAACAGAACCAAAAAGACAACTGCAATCGCTGCCGTTACGCCAATTAAGGGCAGGAAAAGGGCTTGCATTGTTGAGGAGGCTGGTTCGTCTGCAACGTTTAAGCCGTTGAGCAGTTGGATTGCTCCATCAACGCTGCCTGTTGCAGCTAAAGTTTTTGAGGCGTTAAGGACATTTGAGTAGATATCGATGTAGCCTTGGGCGACGCCGTTGGATTCAAGTGTTTTGAGGTGGCTTTGTTTTTGTGCATAGAGTGTGTTGAATGCGTTCATGTCGGCGCTTGTGGCTAAGATGGTTATTTGGTCAATTGCGATGCCGCTGGATGGACCATACAAACTGACAACGTTAACAGGCGATGTGGGAGATGTGGTTGTGGGCACTTTGCCGTAAAGGTTCATGGTGAATGTTCCTACAACCCAGTTAAAGGGAGTTGCTTGCTGGTTTGGGTTATAGTCTGGGCCTAAACTGTAGTCCTGAGAAACAAGTTCCCAGTAGCCGTTTGCATTGGTTTTAGTTAAACTTGTTATTAATCTGAGGTCGCCAGAACCTGCTGTGAAAACATCAACAGTAAAAGTTACTTTGATGGTTGCTCCGGGTAAAACAGGTGAATAAGTCATATTTACGCCAGTGGCGGCGTCAAAATCCACCAAAAGCTGGTCTGTGGATGCATCGTGAATTTGGTAGGATGTTATCCATTGTCCTTCACCTGCTGCTTGAGCAAAAGATATTGATGTTAAAGTTACGGTTGTTAAAATCAAAATGATACTTAGCGCTAAGAGTTTGTTTCTCATTTTGGACTCTCCTCCTGAGTTTGTTAGAGCCTTAGCAAATATAACATTTGCGCTAATTCATTTCGTAAGAAAAATTGTGTAGAAAAACGCGGTTTTTAGGTGTTTTGTGGTTTTTAGCATTTTCTAGGCAATAGTTAAAAGCGCGGTAATACAGTTGTAGCACGGTGAAAGCATGGAGATCATAAATGTCCGGTTACCCGCCAAACTTGCCCAAGACATCGACAGACTAGCCAAAAAACACGGCCTCACCCGCAGTGAAATCATGCGCCAAGCCCTAACCATCTACCTGCATCTAACTCAGAACGCAAGTACCATGCTAAGACCCACGGCATTCCAGATTAAACCAGCCCAAATCGCCTACACCCGAAGAGGCGATGTTTCAATTCTCAAAATCCCAACAGGCCATGCCATCGTTGCAGGTTCAACTTCGAGCGGCGCTGTTGGACCCAAAGAAAAAGACAAAATCAAAGTAGACGGGAAAATGCTAGGAAAGTTTCTGGCACGCGTTGCACTGATGGATGTAACTGCAACAGGCGCTTTTCCTGTCCTTTTATCTGTTACTTTGGGGGTGGAAAAAAAGCCAACAGGCAACGCGGTTTTGGATGGAATCCGCTGGGAAACCAGAAACATAGGTTTAGACCCCAACGTTGTGTTAACAGAGAAAACTGAAGATAACTTTGAAACCATTCAAACTGGCGCTGGATTAACTGTGATTGGGTTTGCAAACGAAGATGAGTTAAGATTGGGAAAAACATGCCCAGGCGACCTGATTGTAGCTATAGGCAAACCCAAAGTGGGAAATGAAGTTATCGCGGCAGAAGCACATGGCGAAATCGCAGACCTTAGAAACGTGACCCAACTTTCCCAGCGAAAATATGTTCACGACATCACGCCTGTAGGCGGGTTTGGAATTGCAAGCGAAGCTAAAATGATGGCATACAGCGTTGGCAGGCAACTAAAACTCTACCCAGAACAAAAATTGGATTTAACCAAATCCGCGGGTCCAGCCACCGTTGTCTTGGCAACAATCGACAAAGATAAGCTGGAAGATTTAACTTCGTTAATCCCTAAACCAATCAACGCCATCGGAGAAATACTCTAAAAGTCTATGCAGTTTTTATCAGGTGCCCGTTGCGGTCGATTTCTCCACGGCGAATCCGCGTGGTCGAAATAGGAGTGCAGTTGTCGGATGGAACCATAGTTATTATGATTATTTGCAAAGCCGACAAACCAGCGCTTTTTCGTCGTTCGTTGATTTTTTGGGCGGTCTTTGCGGTTTCTTGGCTTACAACTAGAGCCTCTAAACCTTTACATGAGATTGTTAACCCAAAAGGGTCGTTTAAGGGGACGATTTCGACGTTTTCATCCAGCCCCAACTCGTCCAGAAAAGCACGAAGTTCTGTTTGTCTTTCTTGGTATGTGGCGGTTTGGTGGGGTTTGCCCATTTTTGAGACAAACTCGTCAGAGGAAAGCCCAATGATAACTCTTTCACCCAGCTCGAAAGCTTTACAGAGAAGCGCCTTGTGTCCACGGTGCAGCTCATCGAAAGTTCCGCCAACTGCAACTTTCTTAAACTGCTTCATTTTACCAGCCTTACACCTTGAAAATCTATTCTGCTTACTAACACCTGTTGTGGAGGCAAAAACTGTTTAAAAGTTTCGGCTACAAAGTCAGCGTTTTCTTCAAGTACCACCGCGTGGACTGTTTCGCCACGCATGTTTTGGGCAGCTCCACCTGCACCTGCCTATTTTGCAGCCGACTCTAACTCGCCAACCTT